>NVRG01000025.1 GCA_002400805.1 Gammaproteobacteria bacterium | reverse complement strand
TGGGCATGCCTAACCACATTGGTCAGACATTCCTGTACTACGCGATAAACATGGATCGCGACTTTTTTATCCAGTTGTTCCAAGGCCTCATCATAGTCCAACACTACCTTGAGGGCCGGTTGTCGGCGGCGCCATTCATTAATCAAATCGGTTAAGGTTGCCCCCAAGCCCAACTCGGCCAAACTTAAAGGATGCAAGGTACGCATCATTGAACGCACAATAACGGATAAATGGTTACAGACTTCGATGATCGAATCGGCCGCTAGAGTAATATCAACATTGGGTTGTTTGGTGGTCACAGCCATGGCCTTGATCGCGGTTAATGATTGGCCCATTTCATCATGTAATTCTCGCGACATGTTTTGCCGTTCTGTTTCTTGAATTTGTATTGTGTGCAAAGCCAAAGCCTGATTGTTCTCTTCGGCCATTTTTAATGCTGCTGACATGGCGTTTATCTCCAAGGAGATGGCATTAAACTCGCTSATTTTAGACGTGGGCAAGACGTGACCATATTCACCCGACTCGACCTGCCGTAAGCCCGACAAAATACTTTGTACAGCCTGTAACATCGAATGAAAGACTAAATTGATCGCAAAGAATATGGCGACCAACATCGCCACGATAGACCAGAAAAAAGCCTGTGACTCCCCCCATGCTTCAATAATTTCATCCATGGGATCTGCTTTGATTAACAATGTTTTCACTCCACCATCAGACATCTTAATCTCATAATCAGCCGTGAGATAATCAGTCATAACGGCATTGATAAACCAGGTTGGCGGTAAGCTTTCATTATCATCCGGCTGATGCTGGCTAAATAACTCGATGGGCTGTTTACCTGGCTCTGTAATAGAGAACTGTATATGGCGTACTTGTTGTAATGCTGTTATCTGAGATAGCCAATTACTACCATATCGGCTCGAAGCAGGCATTTGAGCAAAGCCGAACTCGATCATCTGCAGTGCCAAATTGATCGACGACTGCACTTCTTTTGCTACTGACTGTCGAGCATGCCATACGGCGGTCATGCCACCAAGCACCATAATGATAATGACTGACAAGACGATTCGGAGGTTAATTAAGCCTCGTAGACTCATAGTTTGGATCCAAAAAAGTAGTTAGCTGCGGTCATAGTGCATTAAAACAACATACTGTGCTCTGGAATTTCACAGCCACTGACATCTTCCCTATATATGACTCAAGCATGATCACGTTATTATCATAAGCAATCATGATGATGTAGCCTATACAACACTACTTTAATGTTGACTTAACTATGAATTTTAACAAGCTGCGGTCTTTAAGGCCGATAGAATGGATGCTGGCACTGTTATTGTTGGTAGCCCCGCTCTATTTTCACCCGAATATTGGCGGTACCGGTTTTCGAATTCCTCATAATATTGTGATCTGGTCAGTGGCCAGTATTATTGGTTTCTACTCCTTATACAAACTCACTTTCAGCCAATTTTTATATCTGCCGAAATTTTATCTGTATATCTTAAGCTTTCCTATTCTAGTGTGGTGCAGCGGTGTTTTAGCAGGCGTAGAAATCGCCACTCATTGGTTTTTTAGACTGCTCTATATTTGGGGCGGTTTGTTATTTTTGTTCGGTTTGTTCCAGCATAATTTAAAACAAATACAGCTTGATCGCTTATTATTTATTTTACTGTTTTCTGGCCTTTTACATAGCCTCGTTGGTTTAACTCAAATCATCTTAGTTAAAAATATGCCGTCATGGTTACCGATTAATCCAAGTGGTGTGCCGACGGGTTTATTTCAACAAATTAATAATCAAGCTAGTTTTCAAGTCACCATCATTATGGTTGGTTTATGGTTGGTCACCCGGCCATTTATTCGTCATGGCCATTATTGGCGATTTATCAGTGTTGTTGCCATTATCAGCTTAAGCGCTTTTATTATTAGTTATTCGGGCTCTCGTGTTGGCGCTCTGGGTTTTTTGTTGGCTTTACCTTTATTATTAATCAGTCGCTGGCAGTTTGTGAAAACGGATAAAAAGCGTTGGTATTTAATTTCAATTGCCCTGCTGCTTGCTATCAGCTCAGCTAATCTTCTTGAGAATAAACGTGGGCTAACCAATGTTATGGAAAAAGCCACCGCCATTAACTCAGGTTATTCAGGTACCGCAAGACTGGGTATGTATGATATTTCACTGGATTTAATTAAACAGAAACCGCTGTTCGGCCATGGCATCGGCAGCTTTGTACGTGTCTGGCAATATGGTAAACCCGCGTTTTATCAACAACATCCTGATGCTGTATTACCCACTCAACGAGTATCCCACCCTCACAATGAAACCATTTTCTGGTTAGTCGAAGGCGGCCTTGTTGCAGGTCTAGGTCTGTTATTAGTTGTGATCGGTGTCATTTTAAGCTTATCCAAACTTCCGCCTAGTCGTCGTTATGCTTATGCCGCGTTACTGATGCCAATTGCATTACATACACAGGTTGAACTGCCCTTCTATATTTCAGCTCAGCATTGGTTTGTCTTTTTGTTTCTACTTGCAGTGACTTTATGGCCAAGTAAAAAAGCATACAAGTTAAAACTCTCAATGGCTGCCACAAAATCAATTCGAATAATATCCATTATTGCAGCCATCTCATCGATAGGATTTCTTAGTCACAGCTATGCTGCTTCTACTGAAATTAAAGAGTATTTATTAAAAAAAACACCGCTTGATCACCCCTTCGCTATTGCCCAACAAAATCCTTATTTCAAATCACTCACTATCGATCTCATGATGACCTCATTGTTCCATTCCAGTACCCGATATGGCATTGATCAAAACGTTGAACTGTTTGCGGATTGGGCCGAAGAAGAAATTCTGATTAATCCGCATATTCTCTATTTTCGTTTAGGCATGGAATCGTATATATATCTTAAACAAGAGCAACAAGCCTGCACCATCGCCAAAACTGGCAGTAATATTTACCCCGCTGAGATCGCATTGAGTACGGTGGTAAAACAATGTGAAGAAAAAGGGATCGCGTTATACTAATACTGCTTAAATAGTTGTTTCTGTAGACGCTGAATCACCACTATTATTTAGAGGGATCACCATGGATACATCAATGCACACGATGGAAAACTTATTCCTGCAACTAGGGCTGAGTAATACTGAAACCGATATCGATGAGTTTATTGCAACGCATCACATCCAAGCCAATGAAAGTATAGCCCAAGCTCATTTTTGGACTGCCGCTCAAGCCGAGTTCATTCAAGAATGTTTGACTGAAGATTCCGATTGGGCTGAGGTGGTAGACCACTTAAACGCCCAGTTATCTAACTGAATTTCTGCTAACAGTATCATCAGCAAGGCTATTTCTTCAAGACGTCATTAAGTGTATTCAGCATATCCATCGGCAAGGGAAATACAATAGTGGATGACTTATCACCGGCAATTTCCGTTAATGTTTGCATATATCTAAGCTGCAAAGCCTCCGGTTGTTTAGCCAAAACCTGAGCGGCTAGCAGCAGTTTTTCAGAGGCTTGCAGTTCACCCTCAGCATGAATCACCTTAGCTCGTCTTGTACGCTCTGCTTCGGCTTGTTTGGCAATTGCCCGAATCATGCTTTCGTCCAGATCGACATGTTTTATTTCAACATTGGCGACCTTAATGCCCCAAGCATCGGTTTGCAAATCTAATAAACCTTGAATATCAGAATTGAGTTTATCGCGCTCGGCTAACATTTCATCCAATTCATGCTGACCTAATACTGAGCGTAATGTCGTCTGTGCTAATTGGCTAGTGGCATCATAAAAGTGTTCAACCTGAATAATGGCCTTTTCTGGATCTATCACCCGAAAATACACCACTGCATTGACCTTTACTGACACATTATCTCGAGAGATCACATCTTGGGTGGGCACATCCATCACAATGGTACGCAAATCGACACGTTCCATTTGTTGGATAAAGGGAATGATAATAATGAAACCCGGCCCTTTGACTCGATAAAAACGACCGAGAAGAAAAACAACACCACGTTCATATTCACGTAAAATCCGTATTGCACTGAAAATTAAAACTAATAACGTGAGAACCAACACTGATACAAAAGTTAATGGCATAGCAGTTTCTCCTTATTTGATATCTGGTATCACATCTAAAACCAAACCACGCATTGTTTTTACCTTGGCTTTATCGCCTTTTTTCATCGGTGTATCTGTTCGTGCTTTCCATACCTCGCTATGAACAAAAACACGGCCCTGTTGGTCAAAATCTTCCATGACAACACAGGCTGCACCGATCATTTGTTCTTGACCTGAAACGACAGGTTTACGCCGGGCTTTAGCAACTAAACCTAACGCTAGAATGAAAAAGGCTGCCGTGGTCACCGCAAAACCGGCAATAATGCCTAAGTTAATGCCATAACCGGGTATATCGGTATCAATTAAAATGACCGAACCTGCAACAAAGGCCACCAGCCCTCCCAAACCTAATATGCCAAAACTCGGCTGAAAAGCCTCGGCGGTCATCAAAGCAATGCCCAGTAAGATCAACGCGAGTCCTGCATAATTAATGGGTAACACTTGGAAGGAAAATAAGGCCAGTAGTAAACAAATAGAACCGACGGTGCCTGGCAAAATCGCCCCTGGATTCGAAAATTCAAAAATTAATCCATAGATACCGATCAACATTAAAATATAGGCAATGTTGGGATTGGTAATCACGGCTAATAGCTTGTTGCGCCAATCGGGCTTAATTTCTGTCAGCACCAAACCAGTGGTATGGATTGTGCGGTCACTACCCAACACACTGACTGTGCGACCATCAATCTGTTCAAATAGATTGCGCTGAGTAACCGCAACAATATCAATCACATTTTTTTCTAGGGCATCTTCCGCTGTTAGACTCACCCCTTCTAACACCGCTTGCTCAGCCCACTCTTCGTTACGCCCTCTTAATTTTGCTAAACCACGAATATAAGCAACAGCATCATTCACAATTTTTTTGGTCATCGCATCAGCATGATCCAAGTCTACCGGTTCTGATTCGTTTTCTGTCTCGTCTTCCGCCAAGGGATTACCTTTTCCTGGCTTGGGTCCTATTGAAGGAACGATCTGTACGGGTGTGGCCGCGCCTAAATTAGTGGCCGGTGCCATTGCGGCAATATGACTGGCATAAAGAATATAAGTACCTGCACTCGCGGCTCGTGAGCCACTGGGGGTAACATAAGTAATGATGGGAACAGGCGATGCAATGATCTGCTTGATGATTTTACGCATAGATAGGTCTAAGCCACCCGGCGTATCCATTTTGACTAAGATAAGTTCGGTATTCGCCTGATTAGCTTTTTCTAAGGAGCGTTCAAAATAATCGGCTGTGGCCGGACTAATAACACCATTAATCTCGAAGATAAAAGCCTGTTTTTCCTGTGCATCATCAGCTAATACTGAGCTAGTAACAATCAAGAAAACAAGTGTAAAGATACCGAGTAACTTCATGATTAAGCACCCTCAAGTATTTCATCCTTACTTTCAGGCTACGCTACCTTAGGCTATTTCACAACAACGTGGATAAACGCACATATTATTATCTATTTCAGCGACTTACTTGTATGGCTATAGCGATAACCGTATCGGTTTAATCTTGCGAATATAAAACCACTTTGTTTTTACCTGATTTTTTTGCTTGATACATAGCCACGTCGGCTAAGTTGATATGTTCATCTACCAATAAATTTTGCGTAGCATCAGAAAAAACAGCGACCCCGATACTGATTGTCATTCCCACAGTTTCAACATGTTCACGGATCTTCTCAGCTTTGGCCATAGAAGTTTCCATCTCACAACCTGCTAAAACAATCACAAACTCTTCACCACCATAACGGCAAATACAATCTATATTACGAATGTGATATTGAATAAGACTAACTAATTGAACCAGTAATTTATCACCCGCTTGATGACCCTGTGTATCGTTAATTTGTTTAAAATTATCGATATCCAAAACCAATACACTAAACGGTTCATCATGTCGTTTAAGAAAATTAATGCGTTGTTCAATCACATTTTCTAAATAACGGCGGTTATAAGCACCTGTTAAAGCATCTTTCAACGACAGTTCTAATAAGTGTTGTGTTTTATGATCAAGCTCATCACGATGACGTTGCTTAGTTTTCAAAATACGCTCTATACGCAATAACAACGATTCAGGAACAATGGGTTTATTGATAACATCTGCTACACCAAGCTGCAGTAGTTCGATCAACATCTCTGATTTATTATGATTTGAAAGCACAACCGTATTTATCGTGCTAATCAATTGGTTTTTATTTAAATAATTGCTTAATGAAAACAAGTCCGTAACCAGTAAATCATAATGAATCTGTTTTACAGCAATGTACGCCAACTCAATATTTATAAAGCAACTAACAATATGGCCTCTTTGTTCAAGCAATGAAGTTAATAACCTTGCGTCATCTTCATTCTCTTCAACTAACAAAATAGTGCCCGAGCTGACCAATTCACCTTGTTGAAAAAAATCAGAATAATTTTCAATCTTATTTATATCGTGAAAGTCGATAACACCGAGTGCGAGTGCTTGTTCTTTATGACTACGTTCTAGGTCATATGAAAAAGCAAGGACACGAGTATCAAATGGGATTTCAGGCGCGCGCTTCAATTGTTCTAGCGAGTTTAAGGTATCGTCAGGGGAATGTTCACAGCAAATAATATAATCATATGCAGTTAAACTTAATTGTTGGATAACCTTAGCCGTAGTCTTTTCATAGTGAAAGCTAATATCGCTACATTCAGCCAAAAAAGTTTCAATGACCGAGCCAGTTGGCTGATAAGTTTGCAGAACTAACGCTTTTTGACTCATTTCTATACCCGCTAGAAGACTCTTTTCTTTCGCTACTATTCTTAGTTACTACTACATACTTCCATCGTCAATTAAAATTCTGTTTTGCTCTCTTTTTCAGATAGATTCTTAAGCTGCATCACTAACCATGCATGCAGGTCGTTAATCTTAATTTCGTTAGATAAGTCGGGGTGTTTCTGCTCAAACAAATTGATTATTTCTTTCGCTACAGCAACAATTCTGACTCGGCCATTCCGGCTAAAGCTTTTCATCACGGCAAATACTTCTAATGCAGAGAGATGGGTTTGAGCCATTATCAAACCAGTAGCAATACCAATGTCACGATTATTTTGTATTTTTGTAGAGACTCGCTCAACACGTCGAGAATGAGTGGTTCTTTCACGATGTATGTGCAGACCCACTTCTATTTCTAATGCCAGTTGATTTAACGATGGTTCACCAAATAGAAAACCAACCGCTTTTTGTAAGTGGCCCGCTAAGTTTTCCGTAGGAGACTCATCATTCAAACTGATGATGAATGGTATATCATGAGTTTTAAGGCTATTGATTACAGCTTCAGGAGGAGTTTGATTGTGGTCGAGAGGTAATATACAGATATCAAGATTCGGTCCCCACTCATCGTTAGCACAGTGCTTAAGCTGATAACCTAGTTTTAACAGTTCTTCGTTATGCTGAAGATATGGGAGATGGTGCAGATTAGATATTCCAACGACAACTGCTTCTTGACTCTTTTGGCCCACGAACATTCCCTTAAGTTATCCATCTATTATTATTAATTAGGCGGGGTGTGGGCCATACGCTGCCAGTATACAGTAAGTTTTTTACATTGCTAGCTTAGTTTATAAGAAATATCCCACAGAGTTAGTATGGGGACTTGTCCTTGTTAAAGCTAGGGACAATACGCTCATAAAACTGGGAATTTATCCCTTATTTGTGCAGGAAGTTTTCCGCTATTTTAGACGGCTAAATTGCAGAAATCTTTAAACTGAACACTAGGGTGCAGGATTTGGATGTTGAACATGAATGTTATCGATCGCCGCCAGTACATTGTCATCTAGCTGCACATTTATGCTGGTGATATTCGTTTTAAGTTGTGCCATTGTGGTGGCACCAATAATAGTTGACGCCACAAATGGTCGACTGCTTACATAAGCCAATGCCATCTGACTTGGTTCTAGACCATTATCGTGAGCCAGTTTTACATAGGCCTCGGTAGCCGCCACAGCTTGGGTATTGATATAGCGTGCATAGTCCGGCCACAGCGTTATTCTCGCATTGTCAGGTTGAGCCCCATTGAGATATTTACCCGACAAAACGCCAAAACCCAGAGGTGAATAAGCTAACAGTCCCACATCTTCACGATGAGAAATTTCAGCACAGCCCACCTCAAAACTACGATTAATTAAACTATATGGATTTTGCACTGATACTATCTTAGGTAAGTCGTAGTCTTTAGCAATGCTTAAAAACTGCATCAAACCCCATGGTGTTTCATTCGATAGACCAATAGCACGTATTTTTCCTGCTTTCACTTGCGTTTCGAGTGCTTGTAATGCCTGTCTAATAGGCGTTAGCGACTCTTCGACATCAGGGTGCTGATAGCCCAAACGGCCAAAATAATTGGTTTGGCGTTCAGGCCAATGTAACTGATACAGATCGAGATAATCGGTTTGCAAGCGTTTTAAACTCGCCTCTAATGCTTGAGGTATGTGCTCGGAATTAAACCGTGTTTTGCCGCCACGAATATGTGAGACCCAGTCAGCACCCGGTCCTGCAATTTTACTGGCAATAACCAAATCATCACGGTGGCCATGTTTAGCTAACCATGATCCTATGATTTCTTCCGTTCTGCCGTATGTTTCTGCTTTGGGAGGAATGGCATAAAGTTCAGCAGTATCAATAAAGTTAATGCCATGTTCAATGGCACAATCTAACTGATGATGTCCTTCTTCTTCCGTGTTTTGTTCACCGAAGGTCATGGTACCCAAACAAATGGCACTAACTTGAATACCTGAATTACCTAAATGGTTATATCGCATATCAAAGACCTAAGGGATTGGTTTTATTAAAAACAACAGCATAACGTATTCAGTGAGAATATTTACTATTTAGGCATTACAATTTTTCTGACACCATATGAACATTCTCATCACATTATAAGGTCCCATATTCAAGCCCGAACACCCAACAATCATCACGTATTGTGTTAAAAATCTCACCTCTAGCATTCTATTCTAGTCATTTTTAGTATAACCTCGTAGTGAGGCAAATACTCTCTATGACTATAGGTACAATGTAAACACTCTCTTCTTTTACACATTAAGATATTGATGAGTGACGAAATTATATCCATGAAAAAACACAGCTCATCCACTTTACTCAACCGTATCGGTTTGAAAGAACGGTTTTATATCGGTCCTCTTGGTTTACTGATTGTATTAGCCATCCTGTCATCGGTTTTTATTTATGTTGGAAATGCCCATAAAGCAATCTGGCAAGAAGTCACTCACCACCATAACGAGATCGGCAAAACCACTGATCAAACCATTAGCCAATTTCATCGCTTACACGAAAGTCTGATACACACCATTTTATCTGCTGCAACAGACCGCAGTGGAAAAAAACCTCATGATACGGGAATGGCAATCCTTGATGAATTAGACCAAACACACACGCTATTAAACCGTTTGCTGGTCGATGTCGAAGGCATCATCTATAACCTCGTAGAGAGTGAGAATAATAGTTATGATCCAGAACTCACTCAATTGTCATTATCAATCATTGACATGAATGAGGCATTTTCAGAATACGAAGCAATTGTACGTACTGCTACTGAACTTAGTGTCATCGATCAGAGTGAGGCTGCAGCGTTGTCTCTATCTGCAGTAGGTGGTTATATTAAGATGAATACGGCTTTATATTCTGTACGTTCCGTGGTCTTTTCTAGCATTCAAACATCAATGAATTTTCAGTTAAACAAATATGATCAGCTCTATGCCAATATTTGGTTTGGTGTRTTGCTGTTTACCGGCTTACTGTTTTATATTAGCTTTCGTGTGTCAAARCTAACSATCGCCACTCTRGATTATATCCATAASTCRYTGTTASAWACCGCYAACATCGTTTCTGGCAAAAACCCACTCGATGAAAATAAGAACCAAACATCATCSATAGAACAAGTCGAAAGTGCTGTCGATACCTTTTCTGGAGTGGTGGTTGAGTTAGAACATCAACGCCAACAAATCCAACTTGAGCAACAAAAAGCATTGGCGGCAAGCCAAGCAAAATCTGCTTTCCTGTCGTCAATGAGTCACGAGTTTAATACGCCATTAAACTTTATCCTTGGCTATACCCAAGTGCTCGAAAATACACATCTAAATAAAGAACAGCAGGAATGTGTGGAAAACATTTCTGACGGCGGAAAAATACTGTTAACCATGGTTGAAAAGATCCTGATTCTGACCGATCTTGATAAACATCAATTTCATGCATCTATTGCCCCACATGAAGTGCAAGTCATCTTAACTAACTGTCTCGAAGCGATCTCAAAAGTCGCCGAAGTGATGTCAATAAAACTGCACTGCTCAATCATGCTTAACTGTCCCAAAATCAACGTTGACCCACATCTGATCAATGAAGTATTGCTTGCCATTTTGAACAATGCCATTATCTACAACCACAACAATGGCACAGTGGATATTAGTGTGTCATCAGAAGATGACAGTTCTGTTCGCATTACAATAGCCGATGATGGCCCAGGGATTGAAGAAGATGATTTTGATCTTATTTTTCAGCCATTTGAGCGATTATCACAGAGTAATTCCACTATCGCGGGTGCAGGTGTAGGACTCACTATAGC
>NVRG01000024.1 GCA_002400805.1 Gammaproteobacteria bacterium | reverse complement strand
GCATTGAGGTTGAAGGCATTAATTTTTATACTGGCTTTTGTGTCGAAGGCCATACTCATGCGATCCGTAATCACGATAAAGAGAAGAAAAAGCGTAACAATGCTTTGTGGGTTGCAGAGCAACTAGGTATCAAGCTTCATATTGTCGATGTGATCGAAGAATACAAGGATGTCTTGCTTAATCCTAAACACGGATACGGCGCCAACATGAATCCCTGTTTAGATTGTAAGATTTTCATGGTAAATAAAGCCGTACAGTGGGTTAAAGAAAACCATAAAAATGGGTTTGATTTTATTATTACCGGTGAGGTAATCGGTCAGCGACCAATGTCACAACGTAAACAGACCATGCCAATCATTGCTAAAGAGTCGGGTGCCGATGACATTTTGTTAAGGCCTTTATGCGCCAAGA
Source organism: Gammaproteobacteria bacterium (assembly GCA_002400805.1). The sequence goes on along the minus strand of NVRG01000024.1, from coordinate 10,302 downwards.
ACTTACCTGCAACCAAACCGGAACTAGAAGGTTGGGTTGATCGGGAGAAACTGTATGACTTTAGTGGTCGCAATCGTAAACCGCAAATGGCGTTAGCGAAAGAGTTTGGTTTTACTGATTATGCTTCTCCTGCGGGCGGCTGTTGTTTCTTAACCGATAAAAATTATTCCGCCAAATTAGTTGACTTGTGGAAAGGGCGTGGAAGTCGTGAGTATGAAATGGACGACATTATGTTACTTAAAGTCGGCCGTCATTTAAGACCCAAACCTGAGTTTAAATTGATCATTGCACGCGATGCTGGTGAGAGTAAGTTTTTACAAGGTTATCGCAAGCAATTTATTACCATTCAATCGCTCAGTCATAATGGGCCTTTGACTTTGGTCGATGGTGATATTAATTCTGCTGATTTTGAGCTGGCAGCCAGTATCGTTGCACGTTATGGTCAGGGCCGAGATGCGCAAGAGGTCGAAGTCGAAGTTTCCGTACCCAATGAGCAAGCACAGACATTTCAAATTAAACCATTAACGACCGAAGAAGTGCTTGAGGAATGGCATGTATGAGTGAGCATAATCTAGATGCTAGGCGTATGCTGTGTCCGATGCCTGTGATTAAAACTCAAAACAAAGTAAACGAGTTAGCTGTTGGTGATATATTACATGTCGTTTGTACCGACCCTGGTGTCTTAAGTGATATTCCAGCATGGGCACGGATCAATGGCCATGAAGTAATTTCTCATCAAGAGAATGAGGATGAAATCACGATCACGGTACGGGTGGGCTCCTAAGGAAGAATATTTTGGTGCGGAACAGACTTGTTTTGCTTCATTATGGTGCGTATTATTGGCGCGTCAAATTGTTAAACGGTTGATTTTTAATGATGTAAAAATTGGCTTGATTTATGCTGTAGAGCACCCATGGTTTTTTGCACTTAGAGTGCAGTATTTTTTTATTGGAGAATTCAATGTCAGTCGAAAATGTGCTTCAAATGATTAAAGATGAGGAWGTYCAGTTTGTKGAYTTCCGTTTYACCGATACMCGCGGTAAAGARCAACACGTTACTTTYCCTGCWCATACTATWGATGAAGATACYTTTRCYGAAGGTAATATGTTTGATGGTTCATCYGTTGCRGGYTGGAAAGGTATYAATGAATCAGACATGATTTTGATGCCAGATCCTGMRACTGCAGTGATGGAYCCMTTYATGGATGAYAATACATTGATTATCAGTTGTGACGTTATCGAGCCTGCGACTATGCAAGGTTATGAACGTGATCCTCGTAGTGTTGCCCATCGAGCTGAAGCTCATATGCTAGCGACTGGCATGGCTGATACGGCTTATTTTGGTCCTGAAAACGAATTTTTTGTCCTTGACGACGTACGTTGGGGCAGCGATATGTCAGGTTCTTTCTACAAAATAGATTCTGATGAGTCTGCTTGGAATACTGAAAAAGTTTATGCTGATGGTAACAAAGGTCACCGTCCAGGCGTGAAAGGTGGTTATTTCCCTGTTCCTCCTGTTGATTCCTTACAAGATATCCGCAGCGCAATGTGTTTAACATTGGAAGAAATGGGCCAAACGACCGAAGTACATCACCATGAAGTAGCGACTGCCGGCCAATGTGAAATTGGTGCGAAATTTAATACTTTAGTCAAAAAAGCCGATGAAGTTCAACAGCTTAAATATGTTGTGCATAACGTTGCCCATGCTTATGGTAAAACAGCGACCTTTATGCCTAAGCCTTTAGTCGGTGATAACGGTAATGGTATGCATGTTCACATGTCTTTATTTAAAGATGGTGATAACTTGTTTTCTGGTAACAAATACGGCGGTTTATCAGAAACAGCCTTATTTTACATTGGTGGTGTTATCAAACACGCACAAGCATTAAATGCGTTCACTAATGCGAGTACTAATAGTTACAAACGTTTAGTGCCCGGTTTTGAAGCGCCGATTATGTTGGCTTATTCTGCTCGTAACCGTTCGGCATCAATTCGTATTCCTTTTGTTAATAATCCAAAAGGTCGTCGTATTGAAGTTCGTTTTGGTGATTCAACAGCAAACCCATACTTAGCATTTGCTGCTTTGTTAATGGCGGGTCTTGATGGAATTAAAAATAAGATCCACCCTGGCGATGCAATGGATAAAGACTTGTATGATTTGCCTGCAGAAGAAGCCGCTGAAATTCCACAAGTATGTTATTCATTTGAACAAGCGTTGGATGCATTAGATAAAGATCGTGCTTTCTTGACGGAAGGTGGCGTATTTACTGATGATATGATCGATGCTTACATCGAGTTGAAGATGGAAGAAGTAACGCGCTTACGTATGGAAACTCACCCGGCTGAGTTTGATATGTACTACAGCGTATAATTCTACTGTCGTATTAACGACTATAAAAAACGTCTCCCTATAAGTATTGGGGAGGCGTTTTTTTATGTCTGTTAGTTGCAGATTATGCTTGCTTGGCCTATGCTTCTGTTATGAAATATGCATTGCTATTGCTATGTGGGGTACTTGTATCCGCTCACGCTGAAGTGTATCGCTGGGTGGATAAAAGTGGCACGGTCATTTATTCAGATCAACCACATCCCGATGCCGAATTAGTGGATATCCAAACATCACCATCCTACACGCCGGTGGCCATACCTGAACAAGCACTGTCAGCGACCGAAGATGTTCAAGATGAAATTGAAGTTCCAGCCTATCAAATTAAAATTGTATCGCCAGAAAATGATGTCTCTATTAGAGATAATGCCGGTACGGTGACCATTAGCGTTGATGTTGTCCCAGAACTTGATGTAGATAGAGCGGATCAATTAACAGTTAAATTGGATGGACAAACATTAAGTGAGCCACAGAGTAGTACTAGTTTTACTTTAACAAACATAGAACGTGGTACTCATACTGCTCAAGTTTCAATTGTTGATAAATCGAGCAATACTCTTCAATCAAGTCAAATAGTTACCTTTCATCTTCAGCGTCATTCGCTCGCACAATAACTAGTCACAGCTTGTAATGTTGCACTATTGTGGTGCATAAAGAAGTCAGTTATACTATTTTCGTAAGTAAAAACAACTAGATAACCATGCGYGCATAAAGATAACAGTAAKAWATTRTTGTTAAATTACATKYGGTTATGGTTTTTCATGCATTTTTTTTGAGTTTTGGAGCATTACTTGCTCTGTGTTACCCATGAATTTAGTTCAAGCAAAAATACCACRATGACAAACTCGCTCTCGTGCCATGAAATAATTGAGAATCTTAATACTGCTTTAGTGGTAATGGATACTTCTTTTCGTGYGCATTCGCTAAATGCTGCGGCTGAGATATTGTTTGCAATGAGCCAACGGCAAGCGATTAACATTCCATTTCAAACACTGCTGCCAGGTGAAAGTGAGTTATTTGACAGCTTACAACGAGTCGAACAAACCGCTCAAGCATTGATAGAACATGAAGTGAAGCTTTTTCTTCCGAGTGTTGGTGAAATAGTGGCTGATTGTGCTATCAATCTGATCGAGAGTAATGAGCAGACATATATACTATTGGAGTTAACACAGTTAGATTTGCAGCAAAGTATAAGKCGKGGCGAGAGCCTGCATACACAACAGCAAGTGTTACGTGGTCTCGCTCACGAGATAAAAAATCCATTAGGCGGTATACGAGGTGCGGCGCAATTGCTTGAACGTCAATTGGGTTCTGCAGAGTTAAAAGAATATACCCAGATCATTATCAGTGAAGCGGATCGTTTGCAGAATTTGATGACAAAAATGTTGGGTTCATACCAGCAAACAGATAAAACGAATATCAACATCCACGAGGTGTTACAACGAGTCCGACAGTTGGTTGATGCCGAAGTAGATGAGCGACTCAGATTTGAGGGGGATTATGACCCTAGTATTCCAGAGTTATTTGCTGATTTTGACCACTTAATTCAGATTTTTATAAATATTATCCGTAATGCAGTACAGGCGTTAAACGGTGTTGGTCGAATTATTTTACGGACTCGAATTCAACGTAATATCACCATTGAAAAAAAGCATTATCGTTTAGGAGTATTAATTGAGATTGAAGATAATGGTTCGGGTGTGCCCCAAGAGTTACAAGAAAGTTTATTTTATCCGATGGTGACTGGCCGTGCAGAAGGCACTGGATTGGGACTCTATATCGTGCAAAACTTAGTACAGCGAAATGCTGGCACTGTATCGTATTCAAGCCAAGCTGGCCAAACAGTATTTTCAATCATTTTCCCCCTGGAGTTAGAGAGTGGCAGTTAAAGCTATTGTATGGATAGTCGATGATGATCGATCAATTAGATGGGTATTACAGAAGGCGATTGAATCCGTCGACATCACTGTACGTGCATTTGAAAGTGCGGACTTAGTTTTAGAAGAACTTAAGCGAGATATTCCTGATGTTTTGGTCAGTGATATCAGGATGCCAGGTATTGATGGTTTACAAATGTTGGCCGAAGTTAAAGAACATTATCCTCAGCTACCCGTTATTATCATGACTGCCTATTCAGATCTTGATAGTGCAGTATCAGTTTATGAAGGTGGCGCATTTGAATATTTACCTAAGCCATTTGATGTTGACGAAGCTGTAGAGCTGGTACAGCGAGCCATTACACATAGTAGAGAAAAACATCAGGAATTAGTTGAAGAAGATATTAGTTTAGGCCCAGAAATTATCGGTGAAGCTCCGGCTATGCAAGAAGTGTTTCGCGCAATAGGTCGCTTAGCACGTTCTAATATAACGGTATTAATTAATGGTGAGTCTGGCACGGGAAAAGAACTGGTCGCCCATGCCTTACACAAACATAGTCCAAGACGAGGTGCTCCATTTATTGCTTTAAACATGGCGGCGATTCCAAAAGAATTAATGGAGTCCGAGTTATTTGGTCATGAAAAGGGCGCCTTTACCGGTGCACATACTCAACGCAAGGGACGGTTTGAACAGGCTGATGGTGGCACTTTATTTCTAGATGAAATTGGCGATATGCCGATGGAGTTACAAACACGATTATTACGAGTTTTATCAGATGGTGAGTTTTTCAGAGTAGGCGGGCACAACGCCGTTAACGTTGATGTTCGGATTATTGCCGCGACCCATCAAAATTTAGAACAACGTGTTGAGCGCAGTGAATTTCGGGAAGACTTGTTTCATCGATTAAATGTGATACGTATTCAAATTCCAGCATTACGTGAACGGCGTGAAGATATACCTACGCTTGCCAGCTATTTTCTCAATTTGGCAGCAAGAGAACTTAATATGGCTGCAAAATCAATTTCACCAGAAGTTGATAATTATTTAATGCAGCTGCCATGGCCGGGCAATGTACGACAGCTGGAAAATACWTGTCGGTGGTTAATGGTGATGGCGCCGGGACAAATTGTGCAGGTGGACGATTTACCAACGGAGTTGGCAAATGGAAGTAATGAGTCTAGCGGTCGTGATGATTGGCAACAATTGTTTAGGCAATGGGCTTCAGCAAAAGCATTGTCAGGTCAGGAAGGCGCATTATCGGATATTATTCCGCAAGTAGAACAATTATTGATGGAAGTGGCRCTTGAAAAGACAGCAGGTAAGCGTCAAGAAGCAGCAAAACTACTTGGTTGGGGCCGAAATACGCTCACACGTAAATTAAAAGAACAATAATTGAGAATCAGCTTGCAGCCGACCACATCGGTATGTATAATTCTTATTTTTCTGGTGCGGGGTGGAGCAGTCTGGTAGCTCGTCGGGCTCATAACCCGAAGGTCGTTGGTTCAAATCCAGCCCCCGCTACCAAAAGTTAAANTGCATAACCCCATATTTGGGGTTTTTGTTTTTCTGGAGATTGAAAATGGGCCCGTTGGCCCTTTTTTTTTACGTGATTATGGCTGTAACAGATCAAATTGAACTATTAATAGARGCGCCAATTGAGTCGCTWGGCTATGAACTTGTGGGCGTTGAATATAACAAGAATGGCCCCGATACCATTTTACGTATCTATATTGATGCAGAACAAGGAATATCACTAGAAGATTGTGAGCGGGTCAGCCATCAAGTGAGTGGGATTCTTGATGTAGAAGAACCAATAAATGCCGCTTATTCTTTGGAAGTYTCATCACCAGGTTTTGACCGTCCTTTGTTTAAGGCGAGAGATTTTGAACGTTTTACGGGTAGTAAAGCAAAAATCTCAATGAAATTACCTGTAAATGGTCGTCGAAATTTTAAAGGTGTCTTACAAGGTTTTGTTGACGGAAATATCTTGATTGAGGTTGACGGTGAAGTTTATGACTTACCTTTAACTAAGTTGGCAAAAGCAAAACTAATTGCCTGAATGGCGTACTATTAACGGTTAGTGTGTAATTATTTGGATCATTTCGGTCTACTGATTGAAGATCTACTGAGGACATAATGAACAATAAAGAAATTTTACTGGTTGTGGATGCAGTCTCTAATGAAAAAGGCTTGCCTACGGAAGTTATTTTCCAAGCGATAGAGTCTGCGTTAGAAATGGCAACGCGAAAACGCTATGACATGGAACTGGATGCCCAGGTGGTGATTGATCGCGAAACTGGTGAGTATGAAACCTTCCGTCAATGGCTAATTGTTGATGATAATGATGAAGAGTTTGAGTCAGAAGAGACTCAAATAACATTATCCGATGCACAGAGTAAACAAGCTGACGTTGAAGTTGGCGCCTATATTCGCGAAGTGATGGAATCGGTAGCGTTTGGTCGGATTGCCGCGCAAACAGCCAAGCAAGTCATTGTGCAAAAAGTACGCGAAGCAGAACGCGCTCAAGTCGTYGAGCAATACCAAGAAAAACTAGGCCAGATGATTTACGGTACGGTTAAGCGGGTAGAGCGAGGTAATGTGCTATTAGATCTTGGTGGTAACGCTGAAGCCTTGATTCCTCGTGAAGAAATGATTCCTCGTGAAAGTTTCCGTACTGGGGATCGTGTACGTGGATACCTAAAAGAAATTCGTACCGAAGGCCGAGGTCCTCAACTGACAGTAAGTCGAGTTGCACCTGAGCTGTTGGTTGAACTGTTTCGTTTAGAAGTGCCAGAAATCAATGATGATTTGATTGAAATTAAAGGTGCAGCACGTGATGCTGGTCTGCGAGCAAAAATTGCCGTATTAGCTACAGAGTCGCGTATTGACCCTGTTGGTGCATGTGTGGGAATGCGTGGTTCACGTGTTCAGGCTGTTACTAATGAATTAGCGGGTGAGCGAGTTGATATTATTTTGTGGGATGAAGATCCCGCTCGTTATGCCATTAATGCAATGGCGCCAGCAGAAGTATTATCGATAGTTGTAGATGAAGATGCCCATAGTATGGATATTGCGGTTGAGGATGAACAGCTTTCTCAAGCCATTGGCCGAGGAGGTCAAAACGTACGGTTGGCAAGCCAGTTAACAGGCTGGGAATTGAATGTTATGTCTGCAGCTGATGCGGAGAAAAAAGCAGAGTCTGAGATTGGCGACATAATTAAGATATTCATGACAGATTTGGATGTGGATGAAGATGTTGCTCTAATCCTKGCACAAGAAGGCTTCTCCAGTCTTGAAGAGGTCGCCTATGTGCCAGAGCAAGAAATGCTTGATATTGAAGAGTTTGATGCTGATATCGTGACAGAATTACGTTCACGGTCTCGAGATGTATTGCTCACWCGTGCCATAGCAAATGAAGAACAAYTAGAGTCAGCTGAACCAGCTGAAGATCTAMTTAATATGGAAGGTATGACYAAAGAGCTCGCTTTRACACTTGCAAGYAAAGGTATCGCTACGTTAGATGATTTGGCGGAACAAGCTGTTGACGAACTTATTGAAATCGAAAGCATTGATGAACAGCAAGCCGCTGCTCTGATCATGAAAGCTCGAGAGTCATGGTTTGCTGAAGAAGAAAAAGGGGCGGGGGAGTAGTCAATGAGCGATATGATAGTTAAGGATTTAGCCGATACGGTAGGCGTTACTGCCGACCGTCTGGTTGAACAGTTAAATGAAGCTGGTATTAAGGTTTCTAAGCCCGAAGATCAGATTACTGAAGAGCAAAAGCAAACCTTATTGAGCTTTCTGCAGGATCGTCACGGTAAATCAACCGATAGTACGATTGCCTCCCCTAAAAAAATCACGTTAAAACGTAAGTCTGTTAGTGAAATTAAATTAGCAGGTGCAGCGAAACGTGGCGGTAAAAGTGTCAGCGTTGAAGTACGTAAAAAAAGAACGTATATAAAACGCAGTCCTGCGGAAGAAGCCGAAGCGGCAGCAGAGTTGCTTCAACAAGAAGAGGCAGCAGCAAAAGCAGCGGAAGCAGAAAAGCTTGAACAAGCGCGTTTACTTCAAGAAGAAGCTGATCGTAAGCAGCAAGAAGAAGCAAAAAAAGAGCAAGCGGAAGCGGAAGAGGCAAAACGTGAAGCAGCGGTTATCGCCACAGCAGTAGAAGCAGAACAATTAGCAGCTGAAGAAGCTCGTCTTGCCGCCGAAGAAGAACAAAAAGCATTGGCAGAAGAAGCAAAACAAGAAAAAGCCAATAAAACAGCCAAAAAAGAAGATACAAAGAAAGAGACGAAGAAAGAGTCCAAAGAAGTGAAACCGGCTGAAAAACAATTAACAGCATCTCAAATCGCACATAAGAAATTAGAAGAAGCAGATGCAAGACGCCGAGCAGCAAATTTAGCTAGAGTTGAAGCAGAAAAAGCATTAATAGCACGTAGGAAAGCACGTCTAGAAGAAGCTGAGCTTGAGAAGGAAAGAGCTAAAGCGAAAGCATTAGCAGACGAGCAAGCAAAAGAGAAAAAAGCGGCACGTAAGGCTAAAGAAGCTGAAAAGCCAGCCTCGCCGACAGCTGCACCTAGTACAACTGATAAACCGGCCCGCCGTGGTCGTCGTGATGATCGGTTTGAACGTAAAGAACTTCATGTGACTGCTGGTAAATCTGGCCGTCGCAAGAAGAAGAAAGGCGGGCGCCGAGAAACTACACCTCAAATTGAAACATCAACAGAACATGGTTTCTCATTGCCAACTGCACCGGTAGTGCATGAGGTCGATGTACCTGAAACAATTAGTGTGTCTGAGTTAGCGTTACGCATGTCGGTAAAAGCAGCTGAGGTGATCAAAGCATTAATGGGCCTAGGGACTATGGCCACGATTAACCAAGTGCTTGATCAAGATACTGCGACGATTGTTATTGAAGAAATGGGCCATGTGGCAAAACCGGTTCAAGATGACGAAATCGAAATGGCTTTAGCCGTGGCTTCAGAGGATGTAGGGGAATTAACTAGCCGCGCACCTGTGGTAACTGTAATGGGCCACGTTGACCATGGTAAAACGTCATTACTTGATTATATTCGTCGTACTAAAGTCACTAGTGGTGAAGCGGGTGGTATTACTCAGCATATTGGTGCATACAGAGTTAAAACAAGTCGTGGTGAAATAGCGTTCTTAGATACACCTGGCCATGCGGCATTTACAGAAATGCGTTTACGCGGTGCAAAAGTAACCGATATCGTTATTCTGGTTGTAGCTGCTGATGATGGTGTTATGCCTCAGACTATTGAAGCGGTACAACATGCAAAAGCTGCTAAGGCGACGTTGATTGTAGCGGTCAATAAAATTGATAAAGACGATGCCAATCCTGAACGTGTAAAACAAGAATTAGCAAATCATGACGTTATTCCAGATGACTGGGGTGGTGATGTTCAATTTATTTCAGTATCAGCCTTAACTGGGCAGGGTGTGGACGAGTTATTAGACGCCATTACGCTTCAAGCTGAAATGATGGAATTATCAGCACCAACTGAGGGCCCGGCTAAAGGCGCGGTTATTGAAGCCCGTCTAGATAAAGGTCGCGGTACCGTGGTGACGGTTCTGGTACAGAGTGGTACGCTGAGAAAAGGCGATATTGTCGTAGTCGGCCAAGAGTATGGCCGTGTACGGGCTTTGTTTAATGAACAAGGTGAGCCGATGAAAGAGGCTGGACCTTCAACACCGGTTGAAGTGCTTGGTTTATCTGGTACTCCGAAGTCTGGCGATGACCTACAAGTCGCTCCTGATGAGCGTAAAGCACGCGAAATTGCTACCTACCGTCTGACCAAGGCACGTGACCTCAAAATGGCGAAACAACAAGCTGCCAAATTGGACGAAATGTTTAGCAAAATGGAAAGCGGGGATGTCAAAACGCTTAACGTTATGGTTAAAGCCGATGTGCATGGTTCAGCAGAAGCAGTGAGCCAAGGCTTAGTTAAACTGTCTACCGACAAAATAAAAGTTAGAGTCATCGCTTCAGGTGTTGGTGGTATTAATGAAACAGAT
>NVRG01000023.1 GCA_002400805.1 Gammaproteobacteria bacterium | reverse complement strand
CGGCCTTCTGGCGCAAAAGCTGCGCCGCCACGAATAAATGCCAAACCGAAGTCACGTGAAATAGATATTGATGCCCGCCGGCTACAGCAAATAGAACAAAATACGAGCAGACTCAAACTTAACGCCACACTTATTGCGGCAGATGCTAGTGTTATTGACGATTGGTGGGATGGCCAACTTTTTGATCGCATATTAATCGATGCCCCTTGTTCTGGCACGGGTGTAATACGCCGCCATCCTGATATCAAACTATTACGACGACCAGAAGATATAAGCAACTTAGCAGCCCAACAGAGTTTGTTATTAAACACCTTATGGCCTTTACTCAAGCCGGACGGCTTATTGGTGTACACCACCTGCTCGGCATTAAAACAGGAAAACGAACAACAAATTGCTGATTTCTTGCGCCAACATCCACAAGCAGAAGAACAGTTTGCTGATAAGCCGCCGGCTCAGCGCCGCACATTTGGCTACCAACGTTTACCTGGTGATGATGATTTAGATGGATTTTATTATGCCTGCCTCCGCCATCGTTAACTTTTTTTATCGCACTATTCTACTGATGTTGTTCACAACATCAGTACTGGCGGATAACTTCAGCGTGCAATCGGCGACGGTTAGCAAAATTGGCAATGGTTACGTTGTTAATGCTGAGCTGCATTACCCGCTAACATCACGAGTCATCGAAGCAATAGACAATAGTGTGCCAATTACCTTTCTTCAACAACTGGAACTGATTAACTCAATCCCAATATTAGGGAAGTATTGGCACTGGCAAGAAACAGTTTGGGCAACCGAGTTACGTTATGAGCTTCGCTACCACGCCCTAACGCAACAGTATGTTTTATTATCCTTAGATACGCTTCACCGCCGCAACTTCCCTACTCTTGACAGCGTTTTACATGCTTTAGGTCGAATCCACAATCTAAGCTTACCGCCTAAACATTTAGCTGAAGCTGAAGACTTGATATTAAACCTACGTACTGGGCTTGATTTACATGCACTGCCAACCCCAATGAGACCTGGCGCACTCATCTCATCTAAATGGCAATTAACTAGTCCATGGTTGGCCGCAACATGGGAATAAACCTGATTAAGCGGCTCAGCTCTGGCACCGCCCCATATTTTTCCCTAGCACTCTTATTATTACTGCTGGCCTTCTTGCTCACTGCGGCAACACAAGATAGTTCTCGCCTTAATGATTTATTTATCCTCATATTTGGTGTGGGTATCGCTTGTTTAGTCCTGTTAACAGCAATACTGGGTCGCAGCTTGTTTCGCCTTTTCCGTGATTTTAAAAATAAAGAAGAAGGCTCTCGTTTAACAATTCGTCTTGTGAGCTTATTTGTATTGCTCATCTTAGGTTCTACCACCACGGTATATGGCTTTTCCGTGCACTTTCTTCATCGAGGCATTAATAGTTGGTTTGACGTCGAAGTCGAACAGGCCATTCATAACTCTTTAGAATTAAGCCGCGCAGCCTTTGGCATCCGCATGCGAACTTTATTACGCCAAACTCGCTTAATGGCGGGAACATTAAGCCAGTTACCCGATAAAGACATTAATTATAATTTACGTGAACTAAATCAATTAAGTGGCGCAATAGAACTCAGTGTCTGGACCATCGACGGTCAACTGATCACTTCTAGCATCGAAAACCCGTCGATCATGGTGCCCAACAAACCCAATGAGGGTATTTTCAGACAATTACAACAAAAAGAAAATTATATTGGCCTAGATCCCGGCAAGGATGGCAAATTACAATTACGAGCTGCCGTTTTAATTCCAAAACAAACCTCGATAAATCAGGAACGTTTACTGCATGTTTTGTTTCCGGTAAATGAGCACCTTAGTACCTTGGGAAAAACGGTGCAAGAAGCCTATACCGACTATAAAGAACTTAACTACCTCCGAAAACCACTGGTCACCATCTTTACCTTAACGCTCAGTTTGATTGTCTTGTTAACCGTCTTAGCGTCTATCTGGTTTGCAATCTGGATCTCACGTCGCATCGTCCAGCCCTTACAAGAGCTCGCCGAAGGCACACAGGCTGTCGCTTCCGGTAATTACAATCAGCAATTTACCGCTGCAGGCCATGATGAAATCGGCTTTCTAGTCCGTTCATTTAACCAAATGACTCAGAGGCTGACACAAGCACGCAATGCCAGCCAACGCAGTCACCGTTTATTAGAACAACAAACTAATTACCTTACAACCGTACTAGGCAGCCTATCCAGCGGCGTAATTACCATTGATAATAAACATTTTTTACGTACCGCTAATGTGACGAGTAGTGAAATCCTAGGGCTCAATCTACAGCAACGTTTAGAAAGCCCCATCGCTAAGATAGGCAGTCATAATCACAACTTGCATGCTTTCACCCGCCTAATCGAACAACAAACCAAACAAGCAAACAACTGGCAACAACAGTTAGATCTGCAACTACAGACCGGCCAACAAACACTTATGTGTCGCGGCACGTCATTGCCCAATGAAGATGGTTGGGTCATCGTTTTTGATGACATAACCACTTTATTACAGGCACAGCGAAATGCAGCCTGGGGTGAAGTAGCCAAACGACTTGCCCATGAAATTAAAAACCCTCTTACCCCGATTCAGCTTTCCGCTGATCGGCTGCAGCACAAATACTTACCGCTATTACCTGAAACTGAATCTGGCACATTAATTAAACTGACTAACACCATAATTCAACAAGTTGAAGCAATGAAAGAAATGGTTAATGACTTTTCAGATTATGCTCGCTCACCAGGCTTACACCTTGTACCCAGCTCCATTGGCGTTCTGATTCGTGAAATATTAGCCCTATACCAAAGCAACCCCGACCATCAACTCACCCTATTGGATAGCGACGATAACATAACGCTTAAAATAGATAGTAACCGCTTCAGGCAAGTGCTGCATAACTTACTTAAAAATGCAATCGAGGCCAGTGAAGAAGCAAGTCTGCCTGTCGATATCAGCATACGTTATCAGCTTGTATTTCAAGATAAACGCGATTACTTAGAAATCACCATTAACGATCACGGCCCAGGGATCCCTGTTGATATGATAAATAATCTATTTGAACCCTATGTCACTAACAAAGCTAAAGGCACKGGCTTAGGTCTCGCTATCGTTAAAAARATTATTGAAGAACATAACGGCAATGTATGGGCAGAAAACCTCAGCCCAACAGGAGTGAGTATAATAATGCGGCTACCACTAGAGGATATTAAGGCGTGAGCAACGATAAACCGTTAATTTTGGTTGTTGATGATGAACCAGATATACGAGAACTTATTAAAGATATTTTAGAAGATGAAGGCTATCAGGTAAAACTAGCSGGYAATGGTGAAGAAGCYMGAGTTGCGCTCGCRTCACAAAACCCRAGCCTCATTTTATTAGATATATGGATGCCCGATATAGATGGGATTAGCCTGCTRAAAGAGTTTAAACAGCAAGACAGCGAACTTACCATTGTCATGATGTCAGGTCAYGGCACGATTGAAACAGCCGTYGAAGCAACTAGATTGGGAGCCAGTGACTTTATTGAAAAGCCTCTGTCTATGGCAAAACTTTTGCGAAGTGTCGAGCTAGCTATTGARCAACATGCCAAACATCTCGCCACTCAATCCCAGTTAACTCAAATTCCTATCGGTAAAAGCACACAAATAAATTTATTACGMGATCAATCCCAACGTGTTGCCCAGCATGATATGCCGATCTTATTACTCGGTGAAGGTGGCASCGGCAAGCACTTTTTTGCTCACTATCTATATAGCCTCAGCAAGTTTGCCAAAGGTAAATTTATTGAACTCTCCGCCGACAGCTTTCCGGTAGACAGCCTCAAATTAACCACACTTGCGAATAATAATTGCCTTTTTATCAATGATATTGCCCTACTGAGCCATGATGCTCAAGCATTACTTTTGCACCTATTAGACAGTGGCAAACTTAAAAATTGCCAACTGATTTGTGCTACTCAGCATTCTTTAGAAAAAGCGATTAGTGAACAAACCTTCTCAGAAGGGCTGTTATATCAACTCAACAGCATCATTTTAGTGATTCCCGCTTTACGCGATCATGTTGAAGACATCCCTGAACTGGTACATTTTTTTGTTGATCAACAGACATCGCAAGCAGGTCTTCCCTACCGCCATTTCTCTGTTGCAGCCCAAAACCGTTTACGCAACCACGCTTGGCCCGGCAATGTGCTTGAACTTAAAAATGTGATTCAGCGTTTATTAGTTCTGGGCGAAGCTGAAGATATCGATGTAGCGGAGGTCGAACAAGTTTTCGATAGCATCACCGACAATCCAGCTCAAAATGATGCTGACATCATTAACTATACTCTACCCTTACGTGAAGCTCGCGAGCAGTTTGAGCGCATCTATTTATTAAAAAAGTTACAAGAAACTGACGGCAACGTAGGTAAAGCAGCTAAACTAGCAGGTATGGAACGCACACACCTGTACCGGAAACTGCGGTCTTTGAGCATCGATACTAAACAGGTTTAGGACGGTAATATGAAAATCCTTATTCTCGGCGCTGGTCAGGTAGGCGCATCCGTAGCAGCAACCCTTGCTCGTGAAGATGATGATATTACCGTTGTTGATACCAATAATGAGCACTTGCAAAAACTGCAAGATCACTATGATATTCGTACCATACAAGGCTGTGCATCTCACCCCGATGTCTTAGCTCGGGCCGGCGCGGAAGATGCCGATCTTATTCTTGCTGTTACCAACAGCGACGAAATCAATATGGTGGCCTGCCAAATATGCCACACCCTGTATCGCACACCGACAAAGATTGCTCGTATCCGCAGTCCGGCATATTTATCCCAGCCCGAACTGTTTAACGATAATGCTATCGCCATTGACATGCTGATCAGCCCAGAACAAATTATCACGGATTATATCGAAAGRCTSGTTAACCATCCCAATGCWCTGCAGGTGCTCGACTTTGCTGGAGATAAAGTTCAGCTGGTTGCCGTTAAGGCCTTCCATGGTGGCCCCTTAGTKGGAAATCCAATAAGCAACTTACGTCAACACATTCCCAAAACTGATACTCGCGTCGCCGCTATTTTTCGTGATGGTAGCCCAATTTTTCCTGAAGCTGACACTATTATCGAAGCCGATGATGAAGTATTTTTCATTGCTGCCACCAAAGATATTCGCTCGGTAATGGGCGAGCTACGTCGTTTAGACAAGCCTTATAAACGCATCTTGCTGGCGGGTGGTGGCAATATAGGCGCCCGTCTAGCCAAAGCATTGGAAAATGATTATCAAGTAAAGCTGATTGAATCCAATCCAGCGCGCGCCGAAGTTTTATCCGAAACATTAGCCAATACCATCGTACTCTTAGGTGATACCGCTAACGAAGAATTGCTCATAGAAGAAGATATCGACAAGGTCGATTTGTTTTGTGCGCTCACTAATGATGACGAAGCCAATATACTGTCGGCTATGCTGGCAAAGCGCTTGGGGGCAGGCAAGGTATTATCGTTGATCAACCGTGCCGCCTATGTTGATTTGGTTGAGAGCGGCAGCATAGATATCGCTCTATCGCCTCAACAGGCCACTATCGGTAGTTTATTAGCACATATTCGGCAAGGAGATATTGTAGCGGTACATTCACTGCGTCGAGGGGCCGCAGAAGCATTGGAAGCCGTTGCTCACGGCGATAAATCTTCCTCCCTGGTTGTCGGTCGACGAATTGATGAAATTGATTTACCGCCTGGCACCAGCATCGGCGCCATTGTTCGGGGTGAAGAAGTCATTATTGCTCATCACGATACAATGATCGAAGCTGAAGACCATGTCATTTTGTTCTTAATTCACAAACGCTATATTACTGAAGTAGAACGGTTGTTTCAGGTTGGCTTTACCTTTTTCTRATGWACTGAAAATGGAATCATCACTACAACATCACTTCCTTATCGCCATGCCATCTTTGGTCGACACCTTCTTTTACCATTCCGTCGTTTATATTTGCGAKCATAATGATAAAGGCGCCATGGGTTTAATTATTAATCGTCCAACGCAAGTGATGTTAGTCGACCTACTCTCTCACTTAGATATTAAAAATCCTTCTGAACGCTTAACCAACACCCCGGTCTTGTTTGGTGGGCCAGTAGAAAAAGGCCAAGGCATGGTCATTCATGATAGTCATGCTGGCTGGAAAACCAGTGTAGAGTTATCCGAAGATATATTCCTCACCACCTCAACCGATATCTTGGAAGCCATAGGTACTGATAATGGCCCCCCTAACTCCTTAGTGACCTTAGGTTATGCTGGTTGGGGTGAAGGTCAATTAGAAAAAGAATTGGCGGAAAATAGTTGGCTTACCGTTCCCGCCAATGATGATATTTTGTTTCACACGCCGCCAGACAAACGCTGGAAAGCAGCGGCAAAACTTTTAGGCGTAGACATTAATTTAATCTCCAACTCATCGGGGCATGCATGAGCCAACCTCGAACGATACTGGGTTTTGATTTTGGCTTAAAAAACATCGGCGTTGCCGTGGGCCAGGAACTGACCAGCAGTGCCAGCCCACTGACCGTCATTAAAGCACGCGAAGGCATTCCCAATTGGGATGATATTCAAACATTGCTGCAACAATGGCAACCACAGCTGCTGATCGTTGGTCTGCCACTCAATATGGATGACACCGAACAAGAAATGACGGCTGCCGCCCGCCGATTTGGTAACCGACTTAATGGTCGATTTCATATCCCCGTTGAATGGCAAGATGAACGACTCAGTACGTATGAAGCTTTAGAGCAACTAGGTATTCGTGACAAAATGCAGGCCAAGCAGCGCAGCGATGTCGATCGCATTTCTGCCCAACTTATACTTCAATCATGGTTGAACCAACAATGACTATTCCATCTACACAAGCCGATGTTCAGGCACTGTTAAATAACATGGCCACCGACATTCGCCAAAGCTTAGGCGATCGTCAACCATTACTAATAGGCATTCATACCGGCGGTGTTTGGGTGGCTGAACAGCTGGCGATCTTGCTCGGCACGGATTTCTTCGACGCGTCGCTAGGCACGTTGAATATTGCTTATTATCGTGATGATTTCACTCAAATCGGCATGCATCCACAAGTGAGCCCGTCAGATTTACCTTTTACAGTGGATGATCGCCACCTGTTATTAGTGGATGATGTATTACATAGTGGTCGCACTATTCGTGCCGCATTAAATGAAATCTTCGATTACGGCCGTCCCGCCAGTGTTACTTTAGCAGTCTTAGTTGAGCGCAATGGCCGCGAATTACCCATCCAAGCTGATATTATTGGTCAATCCATCAACCTCACTAAAGACCAGCAGATCAAACTCAGTAATGACGATGGTCTCAAATTGGAACTCAAAACAATGGGAGCCACTAAATGAGCAGTAATCAACTTACTGACAGCGGCCAACTACGCCACTTCCTGACAATAGAAGGTCTTAAACTGCCTTTGTTAACCGAAATCATGGATCGCGCTGAACAGTTTTCCAGTATTGCCAATCGCCAAGTAAAGAAAGTGCCCTTATTACGAGGAAAAACGATCTTCAACCTGTTTTTTGAAAACAGCACCCGTACTCGCACGACCTTTGAATTGGCAGCAAAACGACTGTCTGCTGATGTCATCAACCTTAATATCAACACCTCTGCCACATCTAAAGGGGAAAGTCTGCTTGATACTTTGCACAACCTTGAAGCCATGCATAGTGATATGTTTGTAGTCAGACATAGTCAGAGTGGCGCGGCAGAGTTTATTGCTCAACATGTTGCGCCTCATGTCAGCGTGATCAATGCCGGTGATGGCTGTCATGCCCATCCAACCCAAGCTATGCTGGATATGTTCACTATTCGCCGCCATAAACAACACTTTCCCGATTTACGGGTTGCTATCGTCGGTGATATTTTGCACTCTCGGGTCGCACGCTCCCAGATTCAAGCCTTATCAACCTTAGGTGTGGGCGAAATTCGGGTAATCGGCCCCAAAACCATCTTGCCCACTGACACCCAGACGCTTGGTGTTCATGTCTACCACGATATGGCAGCGGGACTTGACGGTGTAGATGTGGTCATTATGCTGCGCCTACAACACGAACGCATGCAAGGCGCTTTAGTACCCAGCGCACGTGAATACTTTGACTGTTTTGGCTTAACAGATGAAAAATTAAAATTAGCCAAACCCGATGCCATCGTAATGCATCCTGGCCCCATTAATCGTGGTGTTGAAATTGCGTCCACGGTTGCTGATGGCCCACAATCGGTTATTCTCGAGCAAGTCACCCACGGCATCGCAATACGTATGGCCGTTATGGCGATGACACTGGGTGCACAATCAGAACAACAAGAGGTTTACGCATGAAGMTTCGTATCACCAACGGTCGTGTTATTGATCCCGCCAGCCWGCTAGATGGGCAGCACGAYATTCTGATTAGTGATGGCAATATCGTCGCCATWACCGAGCACCATGATGATTKCACCGCCGATCAGACCATTGATGCTAGCGGCCTAATTGTTTGCCCTGGGCTGGTTGATTTATCTGTTCGTTTGCGAGAACCCGGACAAGAACATACCGCTACTATTGATAGCGAAACACGAGCGGCGGTTGCTGGTGGCATTACCAGCCTAGCCATACCGCCAGACACTGATCCGGTTATCGATACACCTGCGGTGATCGAGCTTATAGAGGATCGAGCAAAAAAATCTGGCCGAGCAATGGTACATACCATTGGCGCTCTCACTCAAGGCCTTAAAGGTGAATTTCTGGCAGAAATGGCGGCATTAAAAGCTGCTGGCTCTGTGGGTATGAGTAATAGCCTGTCACCAATAAAAAACAGTATTATCCAACGTCGAGCAATGGAATATGCCGCCACTCTTGATCTCACCATTTTTATTAATGCCTTTGATCCGTGGTTACAAGATAAAGGCTGTGTCCATGAAGGCACCGTCAGTACCAGACTCGGACTGCAAGGTATTCCTGAAACCGCTGAAACGATCGCTGTTTCTCGCGATTTATTATTAATAGAACAAACTGGAGTGCGCGCTCACTTCCACAACATATCTACAGGCCGAGCGGTTAAAATGATTCAGGACGCACAAGATCGTGGCTTGGCTGTGAGTGCAGATGTCAGCGCCCATCATCTGCATCTGTGTGAGCACGATCTGGGCAATTACGATAGTCAAAGTCATGTCTTGCCACCCTTGCGTAGCATTCGAGATCGCGAACAATTACAACAAGGTTTACGCGATGGCATTCTCWCCGCMGTCAGCTCCAAYCATCAACCGCTAGATGCTGATGCCAAACTCGGGCCCTTTGCTGAAACCACGGCGGGCATCTCAGGTTTAGAGACCTTA
This sequence comes from Gammaproteobacteria bacterium, assembly GCA_002400805.1. Next base: position 1,482 of record NVRG01000023.1, on the reverse strand, counting down.
TTGCCCTTAACCATGAAACTCGTTGATGATGATGAAATATCATTAAGCCAAGCGCTTGCCTGTTTAACCCACCAACCTGCCGATATATTAGGCATCGAGGCTGGTCGCCTTACAATAGGTGGGCAAGCAAATATCTGTATTTTCAACCCTAATGCACAAAACGAATGTCAGCCAAATAACTTTATTAGTGCCGGTAAAAATAGCCCATTTGCTGGTTGGTTATTTAATAGTGAGGTAAGTCACACCCTCTTTGCTGGCAACATCGTGTTTGAGAAAAATTAGACCTATTTTAACTTTATTTACTCCATACAAGGAACTCGCTATGTCTGTAATAAACAAATTTATCGCCAGTACTGTTGCCATATTTTTTGTCATTTCGATGACCGCTTGCTCACCAGAAGTTGGCAGCGATAGCTGGTGTATGGATATGAAAGAAAAACCTAAAGCTGATTGGACTTCAAACGATGCCAAAAGCTTTGCCCAAAACTGCTTCTTTAAATAAGTAATGACTACAGCACCTTTATACGCTTTAGATTTTGATGGAGTTATCTGTGATAGCGCTATCGAAACCGGCATGACTGGCTGGAAAGTCGCAAAATTAACCTGGCCTGAAATGCCAGACGAAGTGCCTGCTGAAATTATGGCTCGCTTCCGTCAGGTTAGACCAGTAATGGAAACCGGATATGAAGCAATCCTTATCATGCGCTTTTTATTTGAAGGTGGTGATGCACAACAACTGCTAAGCAACTTTAATAATCAAATTACCCACCTGCTACGTCGTGATGAGCTTGATACTGACAAACTAAAACAACGCTTTGGTGATACTCGCGATCATTGGATAAAACATGATCTCGACGACTGGATAGCAAAGAACCCCTTATTTGATGGCATCGCTGAAAAACTGCAACAACTCGATGTGCAAGATACCTACATCATTACCACCAAACAGGAACGTTTTGTCAGTCAAATATTTGAAAGCAATGGCATTGAATTTCCCGCCGAGCAAATTTATGGCCTCGATCGCAAGCTCAGCAAACAACAAGTATTAAAAAGCATAGCGATACAACACCCAGAACAAGACATCTTGTTTGTCGAAGACCGCCTACCGACATTACTCAATGTCATCGATGATGAGCACCTCAGCGCCATCAAGCTCTATTTTGCAACGTGGGGTTATAACACCCAAGCAGACAAAACAGCAGCAAAAGAACTTGAACGAGTTAGCTCTCTCAACCTTGAAGAAATGCTGGCACTTTAGTGATTTAATTCAGGTAAAAATAAGAATTAGGAAGTAACTTACTTAGGTCATAGATCTCTTAAACAGGCTGTTATTCGTCATGAAGAAACTGAAGCATTCAATTCCTAAGTGGGTAACTCAAGGAAAAACAATACGGCAACTGATCAGAGAGCTAGAAAGCTTTGAAAATAAGGATCTAGAAGTAAGATTATCTCTTAATGATGGTGATACTCATCGTTGTATCA
>NVRG01000022.1 GCA_002400805.1 Gammaproteobacteria bacterium | reverse complement strand
CTTAATTAAAAAAGGTATTGATGCGCATAAGCTAGATGTCAGTTTTGATGTAAGTGAGCAGTTACGCTCTGGTGAATATGATCGTGCATTTGTAATGTTACATGGCCGTGGAGGTGAGGACGGCCAAATTCAGGGATTATTGCAGTCGATGAACATCCCGTTCACAGGTAGTGATGTGACGGGTGCTGTTTTATCAATGAATAAGATGATCAGCAAGCAAGCATGGTTGCAGCAGGGATTGCCAACAGCAAAATTTGAACGAGTCACCATCGAGTCAGATATTGACGGTATTGTGCAACGTTTAGGTCTACCGATAATTATCAAGCCAGTGAACGAAGGTTCCAGCATTGGCATGACAAAAGTTAATTCGGCGGATGAGCTATTAGCAGCTATTGAGTTAGCAGCAAAATTTGATGCTGAAGTGATGGCTGAACGGTGGATTCATGGTGCTGAATATACCGTAGCGGTGTTAGATAACACTGCATTGCCAATGATAAGACTAAAAACGCCCCATGAGTTTTATGATTTTGAAGCGAAATATCAAGCAAATACCACGGAATATTTATGCCCTTGTGGTTTATCTGAACAAGATGAACTGCAATGTCAGCAACTCGCCTTAAAGGCATTTAATGGTTTACGTATGAAAGGTTGGGGACGCGTAGATCTTATGCAAGATACCGACGGCGAGTTCTATTTGCTTGAAGCTAATAGTGTGCCGGGTATGACCGATCATAGCTTAGTGCCGATGGCCGCCAAGCAATTTGGTTTGAGTTTTGAGGATCTCGTTTGGCAGATCTTGCAGACCAGTATGGAGTCGAACCAATAATGGCGAGCATAAATAAACGTGGTGCAACCCGTAAGCCAGTGCGTCAAGTGCGTCAACCGCTGGCGTGGCAGCAATGGTTACGCACGTCATTGATCGCTGTACTGTTGATTTCGACCATTTCTGCCGCTGTGTATTTGCATCAAGATGACACCTTGCCAATTTTACATGTCACCGTTGAAGGTGATTTTGTTTATGCCAATAAAAATGAATTAGTGAAAGCAGTAAATCCCTTTGTAACAGGAAGCTTTATCAATGTAGACGTGGCCAGTATCCGTCAAGCAGGAGAAGCATTGCCTTGGGTAAAACAAGTGCAAGTTAGACGGGTATGGCCGGATAGTTTGCATTTAATTGTCGATGAACAAACAGCAGTGGCGCGTTGGGGTGAGAATGAACTGGTTAATGCAGAAGGTGAAGTGTTTAAGCCTGCTAAAGAGACAATTCCAGCAAATTTAGTGAAATTGCAGGGCTTAACAGGGTCGAGTGTAGTGATGACCAAACGATGGTTAGCTATTGAACAACAAGTATCACTACTAGGGTTGAAAACAGAAAAAATCACGATGGATCAGCGTCGTGCATGGACAATATATTTTGATAACAAAATGCAGCTGATACTGGGTAGAGCAGAGAGTGAGCACCGTTTACAACGCTTTGTAAAAGTTTTTAAAGCGGGTTTGCAGCGTTTTCAAGCAGATATTTTGGTGATGGATATGCGTTACACCAATGGATTGTCTGTGATATGGAAACAGAGTCAGAAACCTAATTTTATCGGAACAGTATGATGTCAAAAAGAAATGAAAGAGAACTTATCGTTGGCTTGGATATCGGCACATCTAAAGTGGTGGCTATCGTTGCCTCCCCCAATCCGGATGCCGGTCCAAAAGATAATGCTCTAGAAATTATTGGTATAGGTTCTCACCCTGCACGAGGTATGAAAAAAGGGGTAGTGATTAATATTGAATCTACCGTACAGTCTATCCAGCGGGCAGTTGAAGAAGCGGAATTAATGGCGGGCTGTCAGATACATTCTGTTTTCGCAGGCATTGCCGGCAGCCATATTCGTAGTTTGAATTCACATGGCACGGTAGCTATTCGAGATAAAGAAGTGACACAAGGAGATATAGACCGAGTGTTGGATGCAGCGAAAGCGGTACATTTTCCTGGCGATCAACAGTTACTTCATGTGATGCCACAAGAATATATTATTGATAATCAAGAAGGTATTCGTGAACCTATCGGCATGTCGGGTGTACGGTTAGAAGCCAAAGTACATTTGATAACGGGTGCCGTTAGTGCGGCTCAGAATATTACCAAGTGTATCGAACGTTGTGGTTTGACCGTAGATGGCGTCATTTTAGAGCAAATAGCCTCCAGTTATTCAGTACTTGAACATGATGAAAAAGARCTGGGAGTMTGTCTGGTTGATATTGGCGGAGGTACTACCGATATTGCCGTATTTATTGATGGTGCTGTTCGCCATACGGCAGTTATTCCTATTGCCGGTGATCAGGTAACTAATGACATTGCAGTCGCATTAAGAACACCAACGCAATATGCCGATGAGATCAAAATAAAATATGCCTGTGCGTTACGCCAATTAGCGCGTGAAGATGAAACGATTGAAGTGCCAAGTGTCGGTGAACGGCCACCGCGTCAATTAGCTAGGCAAACACTGGCGGAGGTTGTGGAGCCTCGATACGAAGAATTATTGATGTTGGTGCAAGCTGAATTGAGAAAAAGCGGTTTTGAAGAATTGTTAGCAGCAGGGGTGGTGTTAACAGGTGGAAGCTCCAAGATGGAAGGTGTTATCGAATTGGCTGAAGAGGTATTTCATCTGCCAGTGAGATTAGGACTACCTCAGCATGTAGGCGGTTTGGCGGAAGTTGTACGTAACCCTATTCATGCTACAGGTGTGGGTTTGTTGTTATTTGGCAATGAAGAAGTCACAAATGGACAAACGGAATTAAAAATGGGAGAGGGATTCAAAGGTATGTTAACGCGTATGAAAAGCTGGTTCCAAGGCAATTTTTAATCATAAAAATTTATAGTGATAGAGAAAATAAAGTAACAAAACTGGGGAGAGAAGCATGACATTTGAACTGATAGATACATATACACAGAACGCGGTAATTAAAGTTATTGGTGTTGGTGGTGGTGGTGGTAATGCACTTGAGCATATGGTTGCGAATGAAATTGAAGGAGTAGATTTTATTTGTGCGAATACTGATGCACAGGCATTACGTAAAAGTTCTGCAACAACTCAATTACAGCTGGGAACTGATATCACAAAAGGATTAGGTGCGGGTGCGAATCCAGATGTAGGTCGTCAGGCTGCATTAGAAGACCGTGAACGAATAATGGAAGTAATCAGTGGTGCCGATATGGTATTTATTACTGCAGGTATGGGCGGTGGTACCGGTACTGGGGCTGCACCAGTTGTTGCTCAGGTTGCTAAAGAAATGGGTATTTTGACGGTAGCGGTTGTCACTAAACCTTTTCCGTTTGAAGGCACCAAGCGTTTAAAAATTGCTAATGCAGGTTTAGAGGAGCTAAGCCAGCATGTCGATTCCTTGATCACGATTCCAAATGAAAAACTATTGGCTGTGTTAGGCAAGGACATGAGCCTGTTAAATGCATTTAAAGCGGCCAATGATGTACTGTTAGGCGCTGTGCAAGGTATCGCTGAGTTGATTACTCGTGAAGGTATGATTAATGTCGATTTCGCAGATGTACGTACGGTCATGTCTGAAATGGGTATGGCGATGATGGGAACGGGTCAGGCTTCCGGTGAGGGGCGAGCAACTGAAGCTGCAAGAGCAGCTGTGTCCAGTCCATTATTGGAAGATGTCGATTTGTCTGGTGCTCGAGGAGTGCTAGTGAATATTACTGCCGGTTTGGATATGACGATTGGTGAATTTGAAGAAGTGGGTAATATGGTAAAAGAGTTCGCTTCTGATGATGCTACGGTTGTCGTTGGAACCGTTATTGATCCTGAAATGACAGATGAATTACGTGTGACGGTTGTGGCAACAGGATTAGGTGGTCCTAAAAAATCTGAAGTAGCAATGACTCCGGAAGCCGTTTCACCACAAATTGAAATTGTGAAAAAGCCAGTGGATATTGATTACGACAAACCGACTGTGATGCGTCAAGAAGAAAAACAAACACAAAAGCAAGTTGCTAATAGTGATATCAATATGGACTATTTAGATATTCCAGCATTCTTACGCAGACAAGCTGATTAGATGGAGTGAAGTGGCTTGTGGTACAATTTGCCGATCTGTATATAAATTTTAGGTAAGGGGGTTAAACACCGTGATAAAGCAACGAACATTGAAAAATGTGATTCGTGCAACCGGTGTTGGGTTGCATAGTGGTGATACGGTTTATCTCACTTTGCGTCCTGCTGCGCCTAATACAGGCATAATCTTCCGGCGTGTAGATTTGGATCCAGTAGTTGAAATCAAAGCTAAAGCTGAGAATGTGGGTGAAACCGCCCTATCAACTACCTTGGTACAGCATGGCCACCGTGTATCTACGGTAGAACATCTATTGTCAGCATTTGCTGGCTTAGGTATAGATAATGCGTATATCGATCTGAATGCACCAGAAGTACCGATCATGGATGGTAGTGCCGGCCCATTTGTATTTTTAATTCAATCTGCGGGTATCGAAGAACAAGCTGTTGCTAAACAATTTATTCGTATTAAAAAAACCTTACTTGTTGAAGATGGCGACAAATGGGGAAAGTTTGAACCTTTTGAAGGATTCAGAGTTAGTTTTACCATTGATTTTGACCATCCTGCGTTTACTGGCAGACCTCAACAAGTTGAGGTTGATTTCTCCTCCACATCATTTGTACGTGAGGTTAGTCGTGCTCGGACCTTTGGGTTTATGAAAGATATTGAAAAGCTCCGTGAGAACAACCTTGCACTAGGTGCCAGCGTAGATAACGCGATTGCATTAGATGACTATCGTGTCGTTAATGAAGATGGCCTACGTTACGAAGATGAGTTTGTTCGCCATAAAGTGTTGGACGCAATTGGCGACCTTTATTTGTTGGGATATAGCTTGATTGGTGCGTTTAGTGGTCACAAGTCTGGTCATGAAGTGAATAATAAATTATTGCGCAAATTATTGGCCGATAAAGATGCTTGGGAATTGGTGAGCTTTGAAGATGAAAAAGATGCGCCAATCATGTTTAGTCGTCCTGCAGCATCGGTCGTAACTTAAGAATTTTGTTAAAGATTGTTACTGCGTTGAGCGAGTTTTTCCAACGCAGTTTTTAGTGCGCCTGCTTCGAGTGAATCGGCAGTTTGTTGTAACGATTCTGCAGCTTTAACTGGAAGAGTAATTGTTGTGTTGGATGCTGTTGATAGCGGCACGATGTTTGGTCTGACTTTAACCTCAAGTTTATTAACGGGCTGAGGTAAATGTTCAGATAATGTTTTGCATAAAACGGGTGCCTGAAAACGTAACAAACTGGCATATGAGGCGTTATCAGTATGAATGATAATGTGATCAGCGGTGACATTGGCTAAATGACAATGGCTGGAAAATTGTATTGGCAAGACCTGCTGCATAACAATATTGAGCTGGTTTAATCGCTGAGCTCGTTGAGTTAGCTGATTTAATTGGCTGTTTTGATCGCAAACAGCATTTATGTGTTCAAGTTTGTTTGCCATAAAGAAAAGACCGATTTTATTTGGTTAAAGGATAATAATGCAGATCATCATTATATCGCCTAATAACAAAACTCATAAACATTGGCATTTGAGTCGCACTAAGTTGATGTCATTGATTGGGTTATTTGTTGGCCTATTAGCGATTAGCAGCCTAGCAATAATGAACTATTGGAATGCACCAAGCCTGCCCAAGACCAATATACACTATTCGAAATCAGACCTTTCTCCTCAAACCTTTAATAATAATCTAGCTACTATAGAAAACGTTGTATACGTAGAAAATTTCTATGCTAAACGATTAGGTCAACTGCAAGCGGAAGCCATACGATTAAAAGCGTTGACGGAAAAACTGGCAAGCCTATCTGGATTGGATGTGACAGAATTTATGCTGAGTGAAAACATTGCTCAAGGCGGTGTGGAAATACAGGGGAATGATCTTTCAATTGATGAGTTTGATGATGAGCTGCAACAGTTATCCTTGGGTTTTGAACATCAGTATCAGCAATTAGTCACATTACAGGACTTTTTGATCACGCATGACAATATCGAATCAGCAATACCGCAAGGGCGACCCATTAACGGTGGCTGGATATCATCTTATTACGGCAAACGAATTGACCCTTTTACTGGAAAAAAAGCCTTTCATAAGGGCTTAGACTTGGCTGGAAAAGCGGGTAGTGGTATTCATACCGTAGCTGATGGTATGGTCACATGGATAGGCACGCGTAGTGGTTATGGTGCTTTAGTGGAAGTTGATCATGGTAATGGCTATGTCACACGTTATGCCCATAATAAAACGATAAAAGTTAAAGTGGGTGATAAGGTTAATAAGGGACAGGTTATTGCACTCATGGGTTCGACCGGACGCTCAACCGGACCTCATGTGCATTTTGAAATTTTGCGTGATGGTAAAAATATAAATCCCTATAATTTTGTMAAGCGCTAACGTAGGCTCRAGGTTATACACATAACCACTATTTATGCCCAAACTGCTTGAGAATACAGGTTTCAGATCGTCAGGCATGACGCAAGAAATTACTCGTACTTTTCACATGTTGCGTATATATCTTAATTAGTTTCACACCCCTTACACAGCACGCGTTATAATCGCGAGCTTTATCAAATAAAANTCTGAACAAAAGATTTGATCTAACACAGGTAGTAACAAGTAATGGTAAGCAAGTTTTTCAGCAAGTTATTTGGCAGTCGTAACAACCGAGTACTCAAAGGYATGRGTAAGGTAGTTGAACAGGTTGCTAGTTTTGAGACGGATATCGAACAACTTGATGATGCTGCCATACAGGCTAAAACAGTTGAGTTTCGTCAACGCTTAGCGGATGGCCAAAATTTGGATGATATTTTGCCCGAAGCCTTTGCTGTCGTTCGTGAAGCAGGAAAACGTATTCTCAATATGCGTCACTTTGATGTGCAAATGATCGGTGGGATGGTATTAAATCAAGGCCGAATTGCGGAGATGCGTACCGGTGAAGGCAAAACCTTGGTCGCTACCTTGGTGGTGTATTTGAATGCCTTAGCGGGAGAGGGTGTTCACGTAGTCACGGTGAATGATTACTTGGCTCAACGTGATTCTGCATGGATGAGCAAACTTTATGGCTTTCTAGGTTTAACTACGGGTGTGATTGTTTCGGGCTTAGAGCCAGAACAACGCCGCGCCGCTTATGCTGCAGATATTACTTACGGTACCAATAACGAGTTTGGTTTTGATTATCTGCGCGATAATATGGCCTTTAGTTTAGAAGAAAAAGTTCAACGAAAATTGCATTTTGCCGTTGTCGATGAAGTTGATTCAATATTAATCGATGAGGCGCGTACTCCATTGATTATCTCTGGTCCAGCAGAAGATAGTTCAGAGATGTATCAACAGGTGAATATCTTGATTGCTAATCTGAGCAAACAGATCGGTGAAGGCGAAGAAGTTGAAGTTGTTGGTGATTACACTGTTGATGAAAAGAGCAAACAAGTTCACTTCACAGAAGCGGGCCATGAAAAAATTGAGGATTTGCTGACTGAAGCCGGTTTACTTGATGAGAATGGTAGTTTGTACGACGCTGCTAATATTAGTCTGATGCATCATGCAACAGCGGCTTTACGCGCTCATGTATTATTTAAACGTGATGTTGATTATATTATTCAAGATGATCAAGTGGTCATTGTTGATGAATTCACCGGGCGTACCATGCCTGGCCGCCGCTGGTCTGAAGGCCTACATCAAGCCGTTGAAGCAAAAGAGGGGGTATCGATTCAAAACGAAAACCAAACCTTAGCTTCAATTACATTCCAGAACTATTTCCGTCTATATGAAAAACTGTCGGGTATGACCGGTACAGCAGATACCGAAGCGTTCGAATTACAATCAATCTATGGCTTGGAAGTTATCGTTATTCCAACACATAGACCTATGAAGCGTAAAGATGAAGCAGATCAGATTTATCTAACAACAAAAGAAAAATATGATGCGATCGTCGTCGATATTAAGAATTGTATTGAACGCAAACAACCCGTTTTGGTCGGTACATCATCAATCGAAAGTTCAGAGTTTTTGCATGATTTGTTGAAAAAAGAGAAGGTACCTCACGAGGTGCTAAATGCTAAATTCCACGAAAAAGAAGCACAGATTATTACCCACGCTGGTCGCCCTGGCGCAGTCACGATTGCGACTAATATGGCTGGTCGGGGTACCGATATTGTTTTGGGTGGCAGTCTGGATGCTGATCTGGAAGAGTTGGGTGAACAAATCAGTGATAACGATAAAGAGAAAATCACACAAGCATGGCAGCAACGTCATGATGAAGTATTAGCTGCTGGTGGTCTACATATTGTTGGTTCAGAGCGTCATGAATCACGACGGATTGATAACCAATTGCGAGGACGATCGGGTCGTCAAGGTGATGCAGGCTCCAGTCGATTCTATTTATCTCTAGAAGATAATTTAATGCGTATTTTTGCCTCAGAACGTATGGCTGGATTGATGCAAAAACTGGGCATGGAAGAAGGCGAAGCTATTGAGCATCCATGGGTATCACGCGCGATAGAAAATGCTCAACGTAAAGTTGAAGGTCATAACTTCGATATTCGTAAACAGTTATTAGAATTTGATGATGTGGCTAATGATCAACGTAAAGTTGTTTATGAGCAGCGTAATGAATTAATGGCGACAGAGAATGTATCTGAATCAGTTGTTTCCATGCGAGATACTGTGTTGAATGATGTTATCAGCATATATATTCCACCCAATAGCATTGATGAACAATGGAGCATTCCTGGTCTTGAAAGTGCCCTGCGTGAAGATTTTTCATTGGAATTGAATATCAGTAATTGGCTAGAGCAAGATGATGAATTGCATGAAGAAACATTGCGTCAACGTATCATTGATGCAGCTAATACGGCATGCCAAGTTAAAGAAGAAACAGTTGGTGATGAGTTAATGCGTCATTTTGAAAAGACCATTATGCTGCAAACCTTAGATGGTCAGTGGAAAGAGCATTTAGCCCAAATGGATTATTTACGTCAGGGTATTAACTTACGTGGCTATGCTCAAAAAGATCCAAAACAAGAATTTAAGCGTGAAGCCTTCCAAATGTTTACCAGTATGTTAGATACCATCAAACATGATGTGATCTCATATATTTCAAGAGTGCAAGTGCGGGCTCCTGAAGATGTTGCCGCGGTTGAAGAACAGCGTCGTCAAGCTACAGAAGTTGAATATCAACATGAACAAGCAGAAGGGATGACGGGGGATGCTGAAGCGCCAGTTCCATCTGGGGATGAACCGTATACTCGAGATGGACGTAAAGTGGGCCGTAATGAACCTTGCCCATGTGGTTCAGGCAAGAAATTTAAACAATGCCACGGAGCTTTGTCTTAATGCCGGTCAATCTGACAGCACCGATAAAAGATGAATTATTACCTATTAGCGGTATTAAACTGGGCATAACCAGTGCAGGAATAAAAATACAAGATAGACCTGATCTAGTATTAATCGAATTAGTAGAAGGGACGACGACTTCAGCGGTCTATACTCAAAATGCCTTTTGTGCTGCTCCTGTGACATTAGCGAAACAGCACCAAGAGCAACAGTCACCCCGTTTTTTATTGATTAACTCGGGTAATGCTAATGCCGGCACTGGTGTAGCAGGTATGCAAGCGGCGAAAAAATGTTGTCAAACAGTGGCTGCGTTAGCAGGCGTGTCAGCAGAAACTGTATTACCGTATTCTACGGGTGTTATCGGTCAACAATTACCGATAGATAAAATCATCCAGGCCTTGCCAGCGGCATATTTAAACTTAGCTGAGAATAATTGGTTTGATGCCGCTCAGAGCATTATGACGACGGATATTGTTGCCAAGGCGATGTCGAAACAAATCGAAATTGATGGTAAGACTATTACGATAACCGGCATAGCGAAAGGTTCAGGCATGATAAGGCCTGATATGGCGACCATGTTGTCTTATATTGCGACGGATGCAGCGGTAGAGCAATCGGTCTTAGATGACATATTATCGCGGTCAGTAGCCCAGTCATTTAATCGAATTACGGTCGATGGTGATACCTCAACCAATGATGCTTGTGTATTGATGGCAACAGCAAAGGCTAAAAATGCTGAGATCAGTGTGGTTGATTCTTTAGATGCTCAAAACCTGTATCAAGCTATCGCAGAAGTAAGCCAGTTTTTAGCTCATGCTATTGTCCGTGATGGTGAAGGTGCCACGAAATTTATCGCTGTCGAAGTGGAACAGGGGCAAGACCATGAAGAGTGTCGTCAGGTTGCCTATACCATTGCTCATTCACCTTTAGTTAAAACAGCCTTATTTGCGTCTGATCCGAATTGGGGCAGAATTTTAGCTGCGGTAGGTCGAAGTGGGCTCAGTAACTTTGACTTATCAAAAGTCGCCATTTATTTGGGTGATGTTTGCATCGTTGACCAAGGTGAACCCGCTTCAAGTTATACTGAAGATCAAGGGCAACGAGTGATGGACGAAGATGAAATTACCATCAAAGTTCAACTGGGCAGAGGTTTGGCTAATGATACCGTTTGGACCTGCGATTTTTCGTATGATTATGTCAAAATAAATGCCGAATATCGTACCTAGCGTTTAGGCTAAGAGAGATAGAGCGAATGGCAGCAGATAAGATCACAACCTTAAGCGAATTTCTCCACCAAAGTGGAGCGAAGTATCGAGTATTTGATATCGGCCGGCGTGTTGTTAAATTAAGTCCAGATGACTTTGTCAGTTTTGAATGGGCCAAAAAACCCTATCCCTATCCCTTTCAGCAGAGCGCATTATTTGGTGTTATTTTCTGGAATCAAAAACTACCAGAGAGTCATTATGTTTGGTTTTTAAAATTTCCATTAGACGAACAAGGTTTACTAATTCAAGCTGCCCGAGATGAGTTTTTGGTGATGTTACTCGATCGTGTTGGTGAGTGTATGTTGGCTGCTGCAGATGGAAAAAATATAGAAGGTGCGCTCAAAGATAGTCCGTACACCTTTAACCCGCGCGAAGACAAAATGGCGGCGTTTAATGCTCAAGCAACTAAAAGTTTGGCCGCCTCACCCTCTCATTATTACGAGAAGGCATTTAATTACTTTACCGGTAGAACTGACATTACTCAGTGGCAAAACTTGGGTATGCAAGGCGTTGCGGATGTCGCGATGAGATTGGATGACCATG
>NVRG01000021.1 GCA_002400805.1 Gammaproteobacteria bacterium | reverse complement strand
CCTCGCCATATATTTGTTGATGAAGCTTTAGCCAGTCGTGCATATGAAGATACCGCGTTACCGATAGGTCATGGCCAGACTATTTCTCAGCCTTTTATTGTGGCAAAAATGACTGAAATATTGCTGGCGGGCTTAGCCAAGAAAAAAGTATTGGAAGTGGGGACTGGTTCGGGATATCAAACGGCAGTGTTATCTCGCTTAGTGGATCGGGTCTTTAGTGTAGAACGGATTTCGCCGTTGCAAAACCAAGCCCGTGAACGGTTTTATCAATTAAAACTGAACAACATCAAATTAAAACACAGTGATGGCAGTTGGGGTTGGGATGATAATGCTCCCTACGATGGCATTATCGTGACCTGTGCACCGGAACAGGTGCCAGAAAATTTGTTGACGCAGTTAGCGCCGGGTGGGCGTTTGGTTATTCCCGTTGGTGGTGCCTCACAATCGTTACGACTCATTGAACGTAATGGCAATAAGTTTGATGAAACTGAATTAGATGCAGTGAGTTTCGTCCCGCTATTAGGCGGACAAATTTAATGCAATTGTTTTCGAAGTTATATGTACGCGTTTTGCAGTGGTCTCGACATAAGTATGCAACGTACTGGTTGGCCATAGTTAGTTTTACTGAGTCATCCTGCTTTTTGATTCCCCCCGATGTAATGCTGGCACCGATGGCTCTGGCAAAACCGGACAAAGCTTGGTTCTATGCTGGTTTGACTACGGTAATGTCTGTTTTGGGTGGATTATTGGGCTATATGATAGGTTCATATGCTTTTCAGTTTATCGAGCCGTGGATCCAATCATTAGGTTATATGCATGCCTATCAACTCGCAGAGACTTGGTTTGAACAATGGGGATTCTGGGCTATCTTTCTAGCGGGCTTCACGCCGATCCCTTATAAAATATTTACCATTGCATCGGGTGTGGCAGGCATGGCTTTAGTTCCCTTTATTATTGGCTCGACCATAGGCAGAGGCTTACGCTTCTTTCTAGTGGCCGCGTTGATGTATTGGGGCGGTAAACGACTGGAGATGCAATTACTTAACTGGATTGATCGTATAGGTTGGGCAACGGTTGCTTTAGCGCTAACAGGTTATTTTATATTCGCATAACTTATGAGAATTGTATTAGTACTGCTGATATTAGCGTTAACTGCATGTGGTGGTGGTCAGGCTGTCGCTCCAGTAGGTACTTATAAAAAACCAATAAAGACAAGCACTAAAGCCGTCACTGCGCCGGCGATTTATACCGTTAAAAGAGGTGATACCTTATTTTCCATCAGTTGGCGGTATGGCTATGACCATAAAAGCTTAGCCAAAATTAATGGTATTAGATCACCCTATACGATTTATGTTGGTCAAAAATTACGTTTTAAATCAACTAAGACTACTGTTGCTAAGAAAAAATATACTAAGCCCACCACTAGCACTAAGAAAGTAACAACGACAACAAGCTCATCAAATAAAAGACTGACGTGGCGTTGGCCAACTTCAGGCAAAATATTATCCACTTACTCCAAGAGCGCGGCAGGTAGAAAAGGCATTGATATAGCCGGTAAATCAGGTCAAAGCATTATCGCGGCGGCATCAGGCAAAGTGGTCTATAGCGGCAATGGTCTGCCACGCTATGGCAATTTATTGATTATCAAACATAACGATGTGTATTTAAGTGCTTATGCCCATAATAAAACGCTGTTGGTAAAAGAAGGCCAATTAGTCAAAGCTGGACAAAAAATTGCCTTATTAGGTCGGTCGGGCACTCAGCAAAATCAGTTGCATTTCGAAATACGGCGAAATGGTAAACCTGTTGATCCTATGCGATTCTTACCTAAAAGATAAAAAGTCTAATGGATACGTTACAATACTGGGTTTTGTTGGCGAGATGCCAATAGTGGAACTTCAAGAATAAGAGGGTATGGCCTTGGAACTAGGCGCGACAATGCAAAGAATCAAAGATCTTCGAGGTCGCAGTGACGATCTTAGGGGGTTCCTTTGACTATGATGTCAAGGCAGAGCAATTAATCGAAGTTAGTCGTGAGTTAGCATCGCCAGCAGTATGGGATGATCCTGAGCGCGCTCAGAAACTGGGTCAACAGCGTGTTAGTTTAGAGCGGATCGTGACAACTTTATCAGCTCATAGCGATACGTTAGATGATGCTAAAGACTTATTAGAATTAGCTGATGAAGAAGACGATCAAGATACCTTTGAGGCGGTGATTGATGATCTTGATGCCTTAGAAAAAGGCCTAGAGAAACTTGAATTTCAACGCATGTTCTCCGGTAAGACGGATGCAAATAATGCCTACCTCGATATTCAGTCTGGTTCCGGTGGAACTGAAGCCCAAGATTGGGCCAATATGATTCTTCGCATGTACTTACGATGGGGGGACGCGCAAGGATTTAAGGTCGAGTTAGTTGAAACATCAGCAGGTGAAGTGGCCGGCATTAAAAGTGCAACCATTCACTTTGAAGGTGAATATGCTTATGGATTATTACGCACAGAAACAGGCGTACATCGTCTAGTTCGCAAATCACCGTTTGATTCAGGGGCACGTCGACATACCTCTTTTTGTAGTGTATTTGTCTATCCTGAGGTCGATGATAATATTGATATTGAGATCAACAAGGCAGATTTAAGAGTCGACACTTATCGAGCCAGTGGTGCCGGTGGACAGCATATTAATAAAACGGATTCTGCGGTACGTATTACTCAYATACCAACAAATACAGTCGTACAATGTCAGTCACAACGGTCTCAACATAAGAATAGAGACACWGCGATGAGCTTGTTGAARGCGAAACTATATGAGCTTGAATTGCTCAAGCAAAATGAAGAGAAACAAGTRGCKGAAGACGGTAAGGCGGATATYGGYTGGGGCAGTCAAATACGCTCTTATGTATTGGACCAATCGCGAATCAAAGATTTACGWACCAATGTWGARACTGGCAATACCCAAGCTGTGTTAGAYGGTGATTTAGACTTATTTATTCAAGCTTCCYTGAAATCAGGACTCTAAAAATAGAGATAATTTATGACMAATGAAATTGAACAAGACGAAAACCGAYTMATTGCYCARCGCCGCGAGAAACTRGCGGAAATACGYGAACAAGGCAATGCTTTYCCTAATGATTTTCGTCGTGATGTTGTTAATGCTGARTTAYTGRCTGAATATGAAAATACCAGCGCYGAACAGTTAAAAGAGTCACCAAGRCGGGTCAAAATYGCCGGTCGMTTGATGACTAAACGVGTGATGGGTAAAGCRAGCTTTGCCAATRTTCGYGATATGTCGGGCGATATGCAGTTGTATGTTAAACGYGATAAYTTGGCKGAAGGTGTTTATGCYCAATTTAARCGYTGGGACCTAGGCGATATTATYGCCGCAGAAGGGGTGATGTTTCGCACTCAAAAAGGCGAGTTRTCWGTGTTAGTGGATAACATTCGWTTGYTGACTAAGTCATTACGYCCATTGCCTGAAAAATTCCATGGTTTGTCTGATCAAGAAACYCGTTATCGTCAGCGTTATGTTGATTTGATTATGAATCARGCWAGCCGYGAKACWTTCATYATTCGWACYMRWRTWATYGATGGWATWCGYCGCTTCTTRATGGCCAGAGATTAYCTCGAAGTTGAAACGCCGATGATGCAAGCCATTCCTGGYGGTGCSACKGCGAGACCCTTTACYACCTTTCATAATGCCTTGGATATGACTTTATWCTTGCGCRTTGCACCTGAGCTTTATTTAAAACGTTTGGTAGTAGGTGGTTTTGAGCGTGTATTTGAAATTAACCGTAACTTCCGTAACGAAGGATTATCTACCCGACATAATCCAGAATTCACCATGGTTGAGTTTTATCAGGCTTATGCCGACTTTAATGATCTAATGGATTTAACGGAAGATATGTTGCGCACGGTGACGCAAGATGTATTGGGTACTTCTCAAGTGCATTATCAGGGCACGGATTTAGATTTCGGCCAACCCTTTCATCGTATGACGGTGAACGAATCGATCTTACATTTCAACCCAGATTTAAAAGCCGAGCAGTTAGCAACCATTGACGCTGCGCGAGCTGTTGCCGAAGACTTAGGCATTCCATTAAAAGATAGTTATGGTTTGGGCAAGGTTCAAATTGAGATTTTTGAGAAAACAGTCGAACACCGCTTGATGGAGCCAACCTTTATTACGGCTTATCCTACCGAAGTATCGCCGCTGGCACGGCGTAGTGATAATGATCCTTTTGTTACCGATAGGTTTGAGTTTTTTGTGGGTGGCCGTGAAATCGCTAATGGCTTCTCCGAGCTTAATGATTCCGAAGATCAGGCAGAACGATTCCAAGCGCAAGTCGCTGAAAAAGATGCTGGAGATGATGAAGCAATGCACTATGATGCGGATTATATTCGAGCACTGGAATATGGCATGCCTCCGACTGCCGGTGAAGGTATCGGTATTGATCGCTTGGTGATGTTATTAACCGATGCACCGTCTATTCGAGATGTATTATTGTTCCCGCATATGCGACCAGAAGTCGATTAGGTTTTACTGTTTTTAAGATTTAAAAAGGCTATTTCCTTATATTGGAAATAGCCTTTTTTATTTACATRCCGCTAAATAAGGCTAARGCCTCAGCATATTCTTCGCTMTCTTCATCMAGCTCCACCACACTGACATCRGTATCTATACCMAGTTTAGCAAAGGCCGSAACACCRTCTAAACTACCGGGATCGTGTGCTTKGTCGGTATTGATATGACTCTGYAAMACGGCAACTTGTACKACATCGACCAAGTCRGGGCCATTGACACTGTTTCTATTTAAATTGGCATGTTCTGCCGGCACKGCTACTAATTCATCAGAGAAYTTCCAACTCCTSAGAATKGCTTCACCAACACGTGGRTGCRAATTTTTAATGATGTTGTCTAACATCGCCGTGTCTCGCAGTAACTCGGGACTGTCCTCTGCTTTTAATAAGATGGGCAATACACCAATATTATGAATAAGGCCCGCTAACATGGCTTCATCCGTTTTTATGCCCCTTTGTTTAGCGGCTAATACTTGGCTAATAGCGGCGACTTCGGTGCTCTGTTTCCATAAATCATGCAGCCTTTTTTCCAAACGATTGGAGGTGGCTTGGAACATTTGTTCCATCACGAGACTGGTGACTAGGTTACGAACCATGGTTAGGCCCAATCGCGACACGGCCATTTGCACACTTTCGACCGCAATGCGACCACGATAAAGCGCACTATTGGCGACTTTTAATAATCGCGCAGATAACGCGGCGTCAGTGGTAATGATTTTAGCCAGACCTTGAGCGGTAACGTCAGGATCATCGACCACATCCCGAACTTGTAATGCCACCTCAGGCAAGGTTGGCAGGACTAATGTTCCGTCTTCGAGTTCTGCTAATATGTTGTTGTAAAATACTTCTTGCTCGACCATATCGTTATCGTATTTCTCAATTGAATTTGAAGTGTTAATGATTTTCGGTTATTTTGCTCGGTTTGCCAACCGTTTTAACTAATTACAGGTACTCAGTTGAACGAAGAATTTCCTAGAATTAAACGACTTCCGCCTTATGTATTCAATATCGTAAATGATTTGAAGGCACAAGCACGTGCGCGTGGTGAAGATATTATCGACTTTGGCATGGGAAATCCAGACCGTCCTGCGCCGGCACATGTTATTGATAAATTAACCGAAGCAGCGCAACGTCCCGATACCCATCGTTATTCGCTGTCGCGCGGGATACCTCGTTTACGTCAAGCAGTATGTAACTGGTATAAGCGTAAGTTTGATGTTGAATTAGATCACGAAACCGAAACCATCGTAACAATTGGTTCAAAAGAAGGTTTAGCGCATCTTGCTTTGGCAACAGTAGGGCCTGGGGACGCGATTTTAGTGCCAAACCCTGCTTATCCTATCCATCCCTATGGGTTTGTGATTTCAGGCGCGGATATTCGCCATGTACCTTTAATTGAAGGTGGCGACTTTTTTGCTGAGTTAGAAAAATCAGTGAAAGATTCGTGGCCCAAGCCAAAAATGTTGGTATTGAACTTTCCTGGTAACCCAACAACGCAATGTGTTGACCTCGAATTTTTCGAGCGCATCGTGGCTTTTGCCAAAGAACACGAAATTTGGGTGGTGCATGATTTAGCCTATGGCGAAATCACCTTTGATGGATATAAAGCGCCCTCTATCTTGCAGGTGCCAGGTGCGAAAGATGTCGCGGTAGAATTTTATACCCTATCAAAAACCTATAATATGCCTGGCTGGCGCGTAGGCTTTATGTCAGGCAATCCAATCTTGGTTGCGGCCTTGGCTAGAATGAAGTCCTATCTTGACTACGGTATGTTTACTCCGATTCAAATCGCGGCGATTGCCGCACTCGATGGACCACAAGAATGTGTGGCCGAGATTGTAGAAACATATAGAAAACGTCGTGATGTTTTGTGTGATGGCCTTAATTCGATAGGTTGGGAAGTGGAAAAACCTAAGGCAACCATGTTTGTCTGGGCAAAAATCCCAGAAAAATTCCGTGAAATGGGCTCGTTAGAGTTCACTAAATTATTATTACAGGAAGCTAAAGTAGCAGTATCACCAGGCATTGGTTTTGGTGAATATGGCGATGACCATGTGCGCTTTGGTTTGATTGAGAATGAACATCGTACACGTCAGGCGATCCGTGGGATCCGTGACATGTTGAAAAAAGATTAGGGGACAATATCTTGCAGTCAGTAAAAATAGGCATTTTGGGTTTAGGCACAGTGGGCAGTGGTACAGTCAATGTATTAACAAGAAACGCAACAGAAATTAGTCGGCGTGCGGGCAGAGAAATAGAAATTTTTCAGGCTGCTGATCGCGAATTTGATTCTCCAAAAGGCTGTAAAACCGATGGTATTAACTTAACTACCGATGCCCTTGATGTGGTTAATAATCCTGATATTCAAATTGTTGTTGAATTAATTGGCGGCACTGGTATTGCACGTGAATTGGTATTAAAAGCCATTGAAAGTGGCAAACATGTGGTTACCGCTAATAAAGCCTTAATTGCTATGCATGGTAATGAGCTATTTGCTAAAGCGCAGGAAAAAGGCGTGACCATTGCCTTTGAAGCTGCGGTTGCTGGCGGCATACCGATTATTAAAGCCATGCGTGAAGGTTTGGCTGGCAACAAGATTGAATGGTTGGCAGGTATTATCAATGGTACGGGTAACTTTATTCTGACCGAAATGCGTGACAAAGCGCGTGACTTTGCTGATGTGTTGGAAGAAGCGCAGGCGTTGGGTTATGCCGAAGCGGATCCAACCTTTGATGTTGAAGGCATTGACGCTGCTCATAAATTAACCATCATGGCATCGATTGCGTTTGGCATACCTTTACAGTTTGAAAAAGCCTATACCGAAGGCATTAGCAAAATTGCGCAAGAAGATGTGCAGTGTGCTGCGGAACTGGGTTATCGAATTAAACACTTGGGCATTGCGAAAAAGACTGAGCATGGCATCGAGTTACGGGTGCACCCAACCTTGATCCCCCACCGTCGTTTAATCGCCAATGTGGATGGAGTAATGAACGCCGTATTGGTACACGGTGATGCAGTAGGCCCCACACTTTATTATGGTGCGGGAGCCGGTTCTGATGCGACAGCGTCGGCCGTAGTTGCTGATATTATTGATATCGTACGAGCATTAACCACCGACCCTGAAAATAGAGTGCCCCATTTGGCTTTCCAACCGGATGCGCTAGTTGATACCCCTATCTTGCCGATGTCTGAAGTGGTGACGTCATATTATTTGCGTATCCACACTGACGATAAGCCGGGTGTGTTGGCCAATATCACCGGTATTTTGAGTGAGCAAGGCATAAGCATCGAAGCGATTTTACAAAAACAACCTGAAGTTCATAATGGCATCGTGCCAATTATTATCCTGACGCAGGAAGTGGTTGAAAAGAATATGAATGCCGCGATCGAACAGATCGAAGCACTGACAACTGTTAAAGAGTCTGTCATGCGGATCCGCATGGAATCATTAGGCTAGCCTAATTAATTAAATAAAAAAATTTTGAAAGAGGAATAAATCATGCCATTTCGACCACGTTATACAGGGCTGATTGAACGCTACCGTGACCGCTTACCGGTCAGTGCTGACACGAAATTAATTAGTTTAGGTGAAGGTAATACACCGTTACTTAAATTGAACAACATCCCTAMARTYTTAGGTAAAGATGTTGAAATCTACGTTAAATACGAAGGTTTAAAYCCAACRGGTTCWTTTAAAGACCGTGGYATGACCATGGCSGTSACCAAAGCGGTYGAAGAAGGTAGTAAAGCGATTATTTGTGCTTCTACRGGYAATACCTCAGCAGCAGCAGCAGCYTATGCGGCTCGTGCMGGTATTAAGGCATTTGTATTGATTCCTGAAGGCAAGATWGCTTTGGGTAAGTTGGCACAAGGCATGATGCATGGYGCGACTGTTATTCAAATCAAAGGCAACTTTGATGAAGGCATGCAGTTGGTTAAAGAKGTGGCTGAACATGCWCCCGTTACSATTGTKAACTCAATTAACCCATACCGCCTACAAGGTCAAAAGACAGCGGCCTTTGAGATTGTTGAAGAGCTTGGCTTTGCGCCAGATTTCCATTGTTTACCTGTAGGTAACGCCGGCAATATCACTGCACACTGGATGGGTTACAGCGAATACTTTGATGATGGCATCATTGACGCACGGCCAAAAATGTTAGGTTTCCAAGCTGCCGGTAGTGCACCGTTTATGCGTGGTCATATGGTCGATAATCCTGAAACAGTAGCCACGGCGATTCGCATTGGTCATCCACAAAGCTGGGACAAAGCGTGGAAAGTCAAAGAAGAATCAGAAGGTTGGTTTGATGAATGTAGTGATGAAGAAATTTTGGCAGCGCAGAAGTTGTTGGCAGAACATGAAGGTATTTTCTGTGAACCAGCATCTGCAACCTCATTAGCCGGCGCCATTAATGAAATTAATGCTGGAAAAATTCCTGAAGGCAGCAAAATTGTGTGTACATTAACGGGCCATGGTTTGAAAGATCCTGATACTGCGATCAAACAAAGCACGTCACCATTAGTGACCGTTGCTGCCACTTTAGATGCCGTTCGTGATGCAATATTAAACAATATCGCGGACTAATAAATCGAACTACACTGTCCTCTTTCATTGAAGAGGACAGTGTTTGAACTAGATAAAACCTAATTGATGGCAAATATGATGGCAGATCATTTTGACGTAACAGAACAAGAAATAGCGGCGGCTAAAAAGCCACATGACATCTTTATCAGCAATCTGATTATGAATCATATTTTGTTGTTTACGGGTTTTGCTGCCTTTGGTCAGTCATATATAAAATTTATGATTGTGGTGCCAATCATTTCTATTGCAACATTAAGTTATACCTTCTATCGTGCAGCCAACGTTAAACGTGCAGACAGTGAGTTTGTTTATATTCACTGGCAAATTTCTCGGCGCTGGAGCAAGTTATTTGCGATAGCATTAACGTTATTAGCTACCGTGTCATTCTTAGGCTGGTTAGCCAATCAACAGCTAGGATTAATGAAAGAAGCGGTTTATGCCTTGATTGGTGGACTGGGGATTTTACCTACCTTAGTGACTGTGTTGGTATTGATTGTTATTGAATCTGACTCTTTGCATCATGCACGGATGGGGACTTTGCCCAAATGGGCGCAACGTCGATTTCTTGGTTTAGACGATGACGGAAATTAAACAATTTTAAATCAAGTGGGCTATGACCTAAGCCTTTTTAAATACCAGTCTCGTCCACGTTACCGCTTCTTTACCTGACATTAAACTTGGCTGATTTGGAAGGTGTAATAGCGGTGTTAATCCACAGGATTTGGCATTCTCAATAGTCTGTTGACCGTCTGTCGGAAAAACATGAGTTCCCACACCTGCTGGACCATGACGAAGTGTTAGAGCAAAAATACCCCCTGAGATTAAGAGTTGGGCTATTCTTTTCATGGCCTGTTGTTGCTCATCGTGATTGAGATGGTGCCAGACAGCTGATGCTAGAACAACGTCGAATTGATTCGTTTTTGCAAGCTGAGGTAGCATTGGCAAAGAGTCATCGAGCCATTCAATAGTTGATGAGTTGTAGCGTTCTTTTCCAGCACAACGGAATTCTTTAATTGGTTCAACGGCTACTACGGTGTGCCCCATGTCGGCAAGTGCAGCGGCGTCTCTTCCACTACCAGCTCCGACATCTAAGATACGGCTGGCTTTTGCTGGTATGAATTCGATAAAAGCCTGATGTAACTCCCTGAAGTCGATCTCATTGCTCGCTTCAATAAATAGTTCGGCTACTTCTGAGTAGCCTTTTGTTCCTGATATTTGGTTCATGGGAGCATTATCAATGAATTTAATCGCTGCCGCTGGGGCGTGCATTTTTCTTTAATATTGTCACAGTCGAGACAATACTTTTTCCTGCCATTCATTGGAGAGTTGAGGAATGTCAGCCGCTAGTTGCATAACGGCAGTTGCATCAACAAATGTTTTATCAAAATAGGCTTTAAACAATGTTTTTACTGCTAGCTGTTTGGGGTGGTGAAATACTTTCTCTACGGTCATTCCCGACTCGATAGTGCCAGCTTGCAAAATTCGGAAATAGATACCGGTGGCTGCATGTTCGATAAACAGCTTGGGCATGGTGCGTAAATCCATGGCGATGCCTAGTTTGAAACAGGGTACACGTGGCTGGGTGATTTCCAAAATGCAGTCACCAATTTGAATTTGATCGCCGATGCACAATGTGGCTTCATCTAGATCGGTAATGCTTAGATTTTCACCAAATTGCCCATAGGCTAAATCGGGCTGTTCTAAGGTAGTACGCCAATAGTCATAATGATTGGCTGAAAAACCATAAACGGCTTTATGTTCACCGCCATGGTTTTTTAAATCGACTTGTTGATCGCCATCTACATGAGTGTCAGTGATAGTCACCGCTCCATCGATTGGCTTTTTGAAAATACCTGTTCGTATTAGTTCGCCGTTATAGTTCACTTCTCTCGGCAAAGAGACATTGACGGAAACTAACTCCATATTTAATGTGGGACAACAGAATGTATAACAGTGCTGTGTTCAAAATAAACGTTAAAATCAGAGTATTCCCATTGAGTAATAGGTGGTTCACCAACCGCATCAGATCGTTGTTCAGGTTGACCAAATTTCTGTTCAACATCAGTCATCGACATGCCGCGAGTTGGCCGCATAACACCTTCTGAAGTGT
>NVRG01000020.1 GCA_002400805.1 Gammaproteobacteria bacterium | reverse complement strand
GCTGCTCGGAGCACCCTGACGAATACCATTCATTCTCTACACGAACCTATCATCAAGATTTCAAGCCACTCAGAGGGGCAGCTTAGTTACATCACGCCCCCTCATACTCACTCTCTCCCCCATTACGGTGTAACGCTACTAGCTTTTCAATTAGCTTATCCCTACCAATAGCGTTATATATTCTTGGGTATGCTTCCTCTATGGTGTTAATAAAGCGATCAATCGATATGGCTCGCATTTGTTCTTTGATGTCCCCAAGTTCTTTATCCGTATAAACATAATCACTATCTCTCAACATCGCTGAATAAAGTGGATGCCCTTTTTTTAGACCTGCGTCTTTCAATTCATTCCAGTTAGCGCTTCCATCTGGATCGAAGTTTTCAACCGAGCCCACATCATACAAACCAAGCAAGGCATCCATCGCGTCACCTTCCGTTACCTTATTATTTGCACCGGTTTCAATATCCAACACCAGCTGTCGATAATATCCCTCTGCTTTACCGTCTGTATTACCAATATCGTTTGTAGACATCGGCAATAGATTCACCAAATTGGCATAGTCCTCGATCATGTTTCGCAAATAACCCAAACTATCACCACCGTCACCAGCGATAATTAATGCTTCCATTTTTTTATGAGCTTGGATCAATTTATGCTGATGTCCAGTCGTTAATAGTCCAGAAAAATTAAGGCTTTCATCATTTAGTGCTTTTCCTGATTTATCTCTGAGTATGTTAACAGCGTCTTTTAACGTTTTATTTGTCAGAGCGTTCTTTAATGCATCCATATGCGCTACCCACGCTGTAGAATGTGCACCCATACTCTTAGAAAATGGTGACTCCGTTCTACCTCCCGCCTCAACCACTTCTATTTTTCCTTGTGAATTAAACTGAAAATCAACATGAAACTGCTGCACTCCGTTGATATCAGAAGAAGAAACCTCGCTCCTGTCTTCTCTTATACTGGGTGCTTTTAACAATCCGCTACCACCATCTGACATATTTTTTATGACTTGAGACGCAATAGCCTTAACATCCGCCTCGCTATGTTTAACTGGCGACCTATCAAGCAACAAGCTCACTGCGCCTTTCAGTTTCTTTGGATTCGTATAATCCAGCGCGTAGTAGGTGCTTGGATACGCCAACCTGATAGTATCAAAGAAACTTGATAGGGAATCGCTCCACACATCACGAGCAACTAAGTTATGCTCTGAATGATCTTTGACAAATTGATCAGGGGTATCCACTGCAAAAAGGTTAAGAAAATCATTTTCTAACAACTTCATGAATTTAGTTTCATTTTTCTTCTTGGGGTCTGTGAAATATGCATACAACACTTTTTCAAAACCTCTTCTAGATTTCAATTCAGGGTAATATTGCAAATCGGCACCGGGTTCCAAATGAGCGGATGCATATTCATATCTATTTATATTATTCCGGGATGCACCTTCATTGTTACCCGTAGTCTTGCCACCTTCCACCGTTGACATAGGTATCAAATTCACAAAAGAAAGGTAACTATCAATCATATCCTTATGTCGAATTGCCTGTTGCTCTCTTGTCAGATTCTCATAGCTTTTTGTTTGAACGAGTTGATCGTAGTTTTTTACCCAATTCTTCAGATTTTTCTCGGCACGGTCTAATTTGATTTGATGGGCCGAAGACAAGACACTACGATACTTGAGCATAGGTGACGCCAACTCTCCGTCGGCAAGCTCTTTCATGTAAATAAAGCCCTCGTCTTTTTCAGTATTCATTAAGAATCTTCTCACCTTATCTACGTGAGCAACCCACGCGGTAGAATGTGCTCCCATGGTACTTCCGAAAGGTGATGGTGTTCTACCAACAATCACAATATCACCAACAAACCCATTATCATCAACGGGAATCTTGGAAAACAGTTTAACTGGCTTGTTTGAAAAATGATTCTCTTTCTGTGGCCTCAATTTAAACTTCAGATTCACAGCCGCTGGCCTTTTCAGGCTTTTTCTACTGGGCCCCGCGCTGCTAGCCAAATGGTTCATAACATCTTTCAGGCTCCGACTGGCAAACGGAGCCTGCGGATTGATCCGTTCATACCCCAAGGTTTTCTGATCAATCTTATCTTTCACCCGTCTTGCCTGTTTTTCTTTAACAACTAATTGTTTGCTCTTATCTAGTGTTAACACCCGCTTATTAGCTACCTTGTTCTTATCAAGATAGGCCGTCTTAATACCTGTTTGATAATTAACACTTATCTTGCCAGTATATTCGCCAACTTCTGTTTTTATTCCCTGTTTATCAAGGTCGCGTAACACTGCCTCGCCCAGTGTTTTATCGCCCAATTTATTACAGGTTCCGCAGGCAACAATTCCAACACGTTGTAAGTTTGAGTCAGTTTCACTATCGGTAAGCTTCGTTATATCCGCGGCCTTCTTAACCAGTGCAGCAACTGCCTCGGACCCTTTCCCATTGGACCCACCAAGATCATCTCCATGACCCACCACATTCATACGCGTCTTACCGTTAACCTTTTTCACATCGCCAGCAATAACATCAAAGCCCGTCTTGCTATTCGGATTTTCCCTCAAAACAACCGTATTGTCTTTATGTTTGTTATAAAGCCCTATCGCCGATTGCTCTACCGTTTTATCAACAGTCCCATCTTTTTTCGTGGTGATAACAACCACATTACTATCATACTTACTGCGCTTTTTTGGCCCTGGTACAAACCCACTTGCATTGGCGTAAACTCCTGCGATTTTCCTATCTTGAGTTACATTGGTGGCATTCTCGAAATCTTTATTTAAACCAACACCTACCTCTCCTGTAACATTTAGTACGCCAGCACCGACATCAATGGTGGCATTTTGAGTCGCATTATATTTAACCTGATCAACTTTTTCGAAGTTAACGTTAACATTCACACCTGCGGCATCAATACCACCGCCACCACCAGCAAACAATCCATCTTTATCCCGATAGTCTTCTAAGACCGTCGCATTCACATCACCGCTGATATTGACTGATCCAATGCCACCGTCTTTTACCGCTATATGTGCACCGGTGAGATTGACATCACCACCAGCGTTGACGGTTAATGTATTTTCAGCAAGGATTCCGCTTTGTTGCTGCGTTATCGCCGAATTATCGTGAGAGTTTCCACCGCCGCCTTGAGCATTCACCGACGGTACAATACCCATCGTACCGATACCGGCACCAATGCTACCGCCATAATTACTACGTGTTGTCGATTGGGTTTGAATATCCTGAACACTGGTAATCGTAATCGCGTTAACCACATCAATCTCTACATTATCACCTTGAACGTTGGCTCCGGTTAATGAAAGGTTCTTGGATGTAATGCTAACGTTGTCTGCATCGATACTGGCATTGGTGTACGTTGTTCTCTTAAGCTGATCCTCACTGCGACTACCGCTATAACCCAAATCCGCATTCACTCCCGCTCCTGTTGAACTAACAGAACCTGCTAACGTTGCATTAACATCATTGGTTAGGGTGATACTACTTTCTTCGTAAGTGGATTTTGCCGCAGTTACACTGACATTATTGGCTGAATCCAGCGAGATAGATTGAGGTCTAGGGCCACTGGCTTTTTCCATTTCGCCCGTTGTTTCGTTGTAGATTGGAGGTGCATTAAACATCACGCCACTTAGCGTGATATCACCCCTCGTTGTTGTGATATTGATATGGTCAGCATTAACGTAATTGATATTTTCAGACGTAGCAATGGTGTGCGTTTTGGTATCCATATTACGTAATGTAAGCGATACACTCGCTCCCGCAAGATCACCCATCGCCAAATTACTTGAATCAGCCGCTCCCTGTGCAGCGGTCCAGCCAGCGTCAATTTCCATACCTTCGTTGGATTTGTCGGCCAAGGTTTTGCTGTGATTAACCGTATCGACAACCGCACTATGTGCTTCTACCGCATAACCAACAAAGGTACTATTATCATGAACACGGCTTTCCGTTCGATCGACATATTTCGTGGTTTTTAACTCACCCGTCATTATATCGATTGAGCTTGACCCCACATTTAATTCACTTTCTGACTCAGTATTCTGATCCAAAAATGCGAGTAAGTTTGCCCCACCAATATCAACATGGCCATCACCCGAGGCATTATCACCAAGAGTGTCAATCACCAAATGTGTAAACTGCACATTGGCATTGCGGTATTGCGTACTATTGGTTTCTTCTGTTCTATGTGAGATAGCAAGCCCGACTTTCGCCGTGACTAATTCATCAGAGATCGCCTTACCATTATTGGTTTTACCATGACCTGTACGATCAGCAAGCCCACTATTCGAGGAGGTTCCTGAATCAACTTTACCTGTCATCGAATCCACCGAACCATAAGCTTTATAACCCGCAATTGACGCACTGCCGTCAGCCGTTAACGAAATGCCTGTTTCCGTTGTATGTTCGACGAGGGTAGATTTAGCCGCCACTATATCCACGGTATTCGCTTTAATACCCAACGTACCAACCAACACATCACCACCCACAATGGTGACATTGTTGGTTACCTGGATGATGGCATTGTTCGCCACCATGGTGTTGCCCACCTCTTGTGTACTGTTTGAATCCAGCGTAGAAGCACTCATGCCATTTCCGCCCAGCAAATCATCCACCATCTTTTCGAGATCGGTGCTGACAGTAAGGCTAATACCCACCGCTGTGTTACTTTCTGAATGAGAGGAGGAATCCTCGTAGGCCGCACTTGAAAAGTTCTCGGCGCTGATAGCAAGGTCTGCAGCGTCCGCAGTAACACCCACCCAGGTTATATCACCACTATCCGATACAATGTTTAGAGAGCCTTCTGACGAAAGAACGGAATCTTGATGGCCCATACGTTGGCCCGACATTTCCTGTGATTCATGACTGATGTTCAAGCTGACTGAGGCTTGTACGGGGCCCGTAAGGTTGGTTGGGCTAGTACTCACGCCRGTTTCAAAACCAACRCCTACATTGGTGCTATTGGACGATTGRCTATAAGTTTCTTCGGTTTCACCCGCTAAAATGGTGATRTCGCCTTCAGAAACAAGGCTAACATTTTCAGTGCCTAAAATAGCAACGCCTTTTAAGGCAATAGAATCTTTACCGGATAACGTAACATTCGCACCGGCAAGGCTGCTGATATTATCCGCYTTTTGCTTAAGTGACTCGGCGCTTTGATTGTGGCTGCCGGATAAACTGGCACCAACAGAGTCGCTGTCTGACGATACGCTCACCCCAACATATGTGCTTTCGCTTTGTGACGATGCGTTGTGTTTATTTTGAAATTTGGTACTCGTGATTTTATCAGCAGTGATGCTCAAACTACCAACGCCTTGACTTGTGTCCATGTCACCAAATGCGTTTACAACACCTAGGCCTGACTCGGCCACACGGGAAATCACTGCGCCCGAATCACCCGCATTTGCAGATTCACGTAATTGTGCAACATCAAGAACAAAGGTTGATGGATCGGCATCGGCGAATAGAGACGAAGGGGCTTCGGTGTTACTTTGTTGCTGTTCTGCGACCTGACCATTGCCCTCATCTAAAGGAATACTGGTATCTGCATCAGTAGCCACATCAGTAGCTACATTAGTAACGACAGCTGTTAAGCCACCAATATCTACGGTATTCCCCGCCTGTATTGCTAAGCCATCCCCCATTGTCATCATCACATTGGTATAATTGACGGTGGAAACATCTTGCTCATTTGCGTTCGCACCAAAACCAATACTGGCGGTATGTCCCGTTACATTACCATCATCATCTTGAGTCGTGCCAGATCCCATGGATAGGCCTACCGATGCTGAGTTTTCACTATAGCTATACGTGTTTTCTGCGGCTTTAAAAGTGACATCGTTACCAGCCTCAAAACGGCCAGTGTTCGCATTATAGGTACCACCTTCCAATACGATGCTGTTATCAGCCTGCACATTTAAACCATTACCCGCGGTTAACGAACTGCCCTGCGCAGTTGAAGAGGATTCCTGACTACTGAACGACGTCGCTCCAATAAACAGACCGTCATCAGAAGCACTGATCCCAGAGGACTTTTTATCAATATGTTGAGAATTTTCTAAATGGACGGCTCGTATATTAACGTTACCCGCTTTGATATTAATGTTACCGCTACTATTAACATTGGCTCCTGCCAAATTCACGTCACCATTTTCTGATAACAGTGTGAGCTGAGCATCGCTATTACCTGCTAAACCAGCCGAAATATTTGCACCAACCAGGGTTTGCTCAGTCGTCACGGTRGTTTCTGAGCTACTACTTAAAAAGCCGAGTGTTTGAGATTTTTCAGTAGATTTGGAGGCTAACGTGAGTGACTCAAYATKGATATTCCCACTTRCGGAATGCAGCACCAATGAATTAGCCGCACTAACTGAAGCACCTAAAACATCCACCCCTGCTTCGCCACTTAATATAAGCGCGTTATTTGCAATCATTTCACCTTGATAGGCCACGTCTTTAAAATTGTCTGCATCACCAAAACGTTCTATCACACTTTCATTAATAACTTTACCGTCAGTTGAAACAACCGCCAGATTGTTTGCGACAATTAAACCCGCACTATTAACGGCATCACCTTGTGAAATAATGGTAGCGTCTTGCTCAACGATGATTTCTCCGCCRTTATTGGAAAAGCTSGCCACATCCATKATTAGYGTTTCCGCTAAYACTTGACCAGATGCCAACGTGCCTTTCGTCGCATTGGATAGGTATAACTGAGGTACCAATGCATCAATACCATTAACAACTTTGGTTGTTAGCCATACGATATCTTGATCTAGACCCTGTTGTTGTTCCTCCGTTAACGGCTCGCCTAGTTGTAAGCCTAAGTTGCTGGCAATGAGAAAACCAGAATCCATTAATAATTTGAATTGCTCTTCGGTAGTTTCGGCATCCGTAATCCAAGCACGCCCTGTCACCTCCAAAATCTGATCTCTTAGTAGACGCTGTTCGTATAAAGAATCACCCAGTCGAATCACATCATCTTCATTCACGTTCATTAACGACAATAAATAATCAGTACTCAGTGCCTCCCCTGGATCACGCTTATAACGTGGGTTGGATATGTATAAATAATTTGAGTCAGGTGCATCGGATAGAACAAAAAGACCGTTAGAGCCTGTGGGTAAATCCGGAAGCGCAAAGTCAACATCCGGTTGAGAAACATTTTTTGCATCTACACCATCAAATAACACACCTAAATTTTCAGCTTTATCTCCGTTATTCACAAAATGTAATTCGGAAACACTGAACGCATCATTAGCAACTTGTATAACACCACCCCGGCTGTCATACAGCACACGTTCGCTAACTAACGCAACATTTCTTTCCCCTTCAAAATCCAGGTTATTTCTAAATAGGCAAGCACCATCCAAAGGCCCACAATAATATTGATCTCGTCCCGTCTGTAAATATCGATATTCATATATTTTTGCACTTTCGTTAACAAAAGATCCACCACCGGTGAGCGATGCAAGCTGAAGAGATCCTCCTACCGCGATTGTCCCGCCCCTATTTTCTCCCAAATTTGTCCTCACCACCATATTTTGTTCGGCAACAATACGCGGTGAAAAAGGATTACTCCCAAAGCTTTCTCGAGTAACCCAACGACGTTCCCAATCCCGATAATACGACCCGTACCTAAAGGGAACATGGTAACCTCCGCTCCGATAATCCGCGTCAGAAATCAAGTCATCATATCGCCCAGTAAACCCCAAGTATTGCTGACGCACAGGAGCAATCAATGTTGCTGAGTTAATAGGGATCGGCACAATATTGTTGGTAAATTGGTGTGCAACAACATAAATATCCGCCAAACTATTAATCGATCCTTCATTCGTTACCGTTACGTTCCCTAAGATACCCATGTCGCCGCTTTGATCATTCGCGCAGCTCCCGTCGCTACCCTTAATACAGGACAACCCCAACGCAATATCACCTTCAGATTCCAAATTTGCCCCCAGACGATTAATGATCGTACCGGTACTTGCAATGGATAGATGGATATCTCTATCAGAAAAAATAGTCCCTTGGTTTTCTATCAACGTTTCCGCCTGTACAGAAACATCCCCTTCTGTTGAAACCAACGCTCCATCTTTTTCTACATTATTTTTTTCATTTACAACCCGGTCAGCAACAACACTCAGCCCATCAGAGCCGATAATTAGATTCGAATTAATGACATCGCCATTGGATTGGATAGCAACATTTCCACTGCTAAAAATAGTGGCGCGATTAATCACAGTACTCTGCCCTATAATGCTCAGGGTATCATTCGCAACCAGATTGCCGAACGATTCGTTGAACGCTCCGTTTGATTGATACGTTGCGACATTAGTGATGCTTCCTTCAGCAAACAGTGAAAGCGAGCCGGCGCGACTCTCTATATTGCCCACATTCACAATATCTCCAGACGATGATATTAAAACATCGCCATCGGTTGATAATAAAAGTCCATTTTGTTCATTACGTAACAACCCTGATGTAACATTCAATTGTTGAACCGAGGAAATATCACCATCGTTTATAAGGTCACCTACAACGTTCAAGTCAGTATTATTACCATGCACYGAYCCGCSATTSGTTARCACTCCACTATCCAATTGGAGATCACCTCCAGCGGTAATTTTYCCATTCTGCACAACCTGTTGAGCCGATACCATCACATCGACAAGAGCACCAATACTCCCCTCATTGATTAGCACGCTATCAACAGAGACAGCACTACTTTCTTTCGAAAACAGCTCTCCCTGATCCGATATCGTGATGTTGTTTGCGATGACGTCAATACGTTTATCTGCCTCAACTCTTCCTGAAACGYCTATATCAGCAGCAGTATTAAATGCAATATTTCCCTGTGCAAAAACAGAGCCCGATACGTTGATATCTTCTGCGGCATTCACCGTAACATCAGTGGCGGCACTTAACTTGCCACCAAATGATACTCTACCGCTACTATCAATCACTACGTCATCGATAGATGAACCTATTTCACCTTGATTGTTAACACCAACACCCGCTTCATTACTAATCAGATGGATTTTTCCAGCGTACATCCCTCCTAGAGTGGCGATATCAATTCCGATACTAGGAGATCCGGTATCATTAGAAATTTCAGTTAACGTTAGATGTGTAAAATCAATGTCGTTACTACCCACAATCGCATTTAGCTTTTTGGCCCAAATGGGGCCTCGTACTTGTAATGCTCTTGTTAGTACATCTATTTGCTGAATATCAGATCCATTTAAACCATTCTCACCAATCAGAATATCGCCTTGTGTTACACGAAAAGCGTCTAACGACCCTTGACCACCGAATACTGGTACTCCCGTCGTTAACACCCCTCGACTGGTGTTGATAAACCCGCAGCCATTACAAGTGATACCATTAGGGTTAGCTATCACTACGGTTGCCTGGCTACCCACCACTTCAATACTTCCGTTCAACAAACTTCTGCGGGTACTGGTGACTTCGTTCAAAATAATCTGAGCTGCTTGAGATCCTATTAAGTTGGGGTTTTGTTGAATGATTTGACCTTGACTACTGGAAACCGGACTTAGTTGATTATTGTTGTTGAGCAATACACCTTGAGAATTTATACTAAATTCGGAATACAGATTTCGCGATACACCGCCTGCACTGGGAGTGGTGATATAAACTAATGGAGTACCATTTTGTGTTGCATCAATAGTTGGTTGATTATGGCTAACGACACTGGGGTCGGCTATCACATCCGCCATGACCGCAATGGGTTGAAAACAGTGTGTCACTACCACTAGCCAGACTACGAGCCTTTTTTTAAATGAAACGTGTTTGTTATAATCATCTGTCATTTTCATAATACCCCTACTACCCAACTTTCCCGAATGCATGATTTCATATCAAAAATAATATCAATAAAAGAACGAAATACTTGCGCCAACATTTGGCCCGCTAACATCAAAACCCTTCGGTTGTTTAATGGGCCATCCAGCAAAGCAATCGTAACCAAACTTGGAATAGCCCCCGCGTACACCCACAAACCCACCGATCAACGTATCACCCAACAAAAATTCTGTAGACGGACCATCCACCTGCCCCATATCCACACCTAAATAAACACTCTGACCACTATTCCGTAGAGGCGCAGTGAATGTATTTCGCCAGTAAAAACCTTCTTCGCCTGACAAAGTATCTTCTTCACCGAACCCTCTAACGCTATAACGACTACCGATCGAGAAAAATTCTGACCCATACGTATTGGAACTAGTCCATTGAGATCGTAGCGACATAGAATATTGAAACGATGTATTCAATACCTCGAATGGTACGTTCAAGCTTACATCCAGGGTTTGTAAACGATACTCAAACGTTGCGCTGTCATTGGCAAGGTTTGGCTCATCAACCTGGGAACCAAACCAATTCACACCCCACCGATTAGCTATCACCACATCCAACTTTGAGCGACCAAAGTAATGTTTAATTCTTAAGCCCAGTTCAGCAAAAGCGGTATCTTTACGTTGAACAAGAATTTCCACATCATTTAGAAAGGAACGAGCACTTCTTTTTTCAGTTTTAACGTACCACTCCCATTTATCTTGAATGCTACGAAAAAACGTGTGATTGATTTTCACGTTAAAGCTTTCAGTTTCACCACTAGAAATTAGATTATTTTCCATTCCAAAGAGTTGAGTAAATTCAGAATTATTAGTGCCTAATGATAAATTCCAGTAACCCCAAGGTATGGAATAACGAATATCATAACCTTCGCGACCAACATCATTGTCTTGTTCGGTGTCCGAATTTATACCCAGCGATATCTGATCTGCGACTCCGAGAGGGTTATCGATAATCACCCCGCCACGTGTAACGTATTTCCCTGTCGACTCGACACCAGCATTATCAATGCTCGCATTCACACTCCAGGTTTTTATGTTATCAATTATGAGAACTACATCCGTACCACCAATATATTCTTCTGCAGGAACCAGCTGCATTTTAACATCCATGCTGGGTAATCGTTTTATTTGCTCAAGACCTTGCTCTAGCTCCCGCACATTTAATAGTTCACCCTCTGATATTGGAAAAGCGAATCGAATAAACCGTTCCATTTTATTGTTCGGTGTATAAATACGGCGGATATAGCCAGGAATAATATTGATCTTGAAAACTCGTGTGCTCAGATCTTGATCAGGAATATAAAAACGCGTGGTGGAGTAGCCTTTAGCAAGCGACAGTGCAGTAATACGACTAATTAACTCATGCATCTCATGCTTACCGATACATTTTCCACGATAGGCTTTGATGGTTTCTCGTAAAAATACAAACGTTTCCTGTATATCTACCGTTGATAATGTTGGTCGCTGTTTTTTTAATGCGCTCGGCACTACCAATTGAACGTTATCCACATCAAAACATTGCTCAGAAATCGTTTCAATATGTTCTTTTTTATGTTTTTTTTGTTT
>NVRG01000019.1 GCA_002400805.1 Gammaproteobacteria bacterium | reverse complement strand
GGCATAGCATCACAGACTTCATTGGCCAAAATCACGCCAATAAAATTATTAGGTAATTGATCTAACCATTGCACGATATGACTTAAATGTGGAAGTTTAGCTTCTATCTGTTGTTGCTGTCTGCCGCGTAAGTCAGCACTTGCCTCAATAATGAAATAGTTAGCAGGAAGACGGTTTAAGTGTTCTAATTCAAGCAGAATATCTACGGCCATTTTTCCACTTCCCGCACCAAATTCAATTAGATTTGGCTCCTCTAACTGGGAAAAAACATCGTTTATTTGATGAGCTAAGGTCCGGGAAAATAATGAAGATATTTCAGGAGCAGTGGTAAAATCACCGCCAGTTCCAAGTTTATGGCTACCGGCGCTGTAATAGCCTAAACCGGGCGTATAGAGGCAAAGATGCATATATTGAGCAAAGCTGATTTTCCCACCTGCTATGGCAATCTTATCTTTGATCAAGGTCAATAATTGATCRCTGTGTTGTTGTGCCATATTATCTGGAACAGGTAATTTAGTTGCCATGGTCATTTTGTAAGGAAGTCATGTGTTAGAAAATGCAGTTTTAGTAACAGGAACGGGCCGTCGTATTGGATTTCATATCGCCAAACGTCTGTTCGATGATGGTTATACCGTGATTGCTCATTATCGTAGCTATACCGATGATATCCGAATTTTGGCCGACATGGGAATAACGACCATTCAGGCGGAYYTGGCCGACAGTAATAAAATTTTGCAGTTTGTGGCGGAATTACAAACATGTTGTGCTAATTTTAGAGCCATTATTCACAATGCCTCATCCTTTGAGCCAACGGCTGAAAATTTAAGTGACGCCGCAGAACAATTTGACCAATTTTTTAATGTGCATATGAAGGCGCCATTCTTGATTAATCAGGGACTACACTCGTTGTTGGTAGGGGAAGCCGATGCACCTGCGGATATTATTCATATTACTGATATCAATGCAGAGAATCCGACGCCACGGTTTGATATTTATGGCAGTACAAAAGCGGGTTTACAAAATTTAACCGTGGTTTTAGCCAAGAAGTATGCCCCAACAATCAAGGTRAATTCGATTGCACCGGGACCGGTGTTATTTACCGAACAACATTCGGAGCAAGTGCGTCAGCAGATGTTAGATGAAACCTTATTGGCGAAAGAAGGCGGAGCAGAGCCGGTGTATTTAGCAATAAAAAGTGTGTTAACCAACCCGTTTATTACGGGTGCCAGTATCCCAGTGGATGGTGGTCGCCGCTTGTCCAAACGTTAAACCTTCAATGTTGAGCGAAACGCCCAATTGCTGGGATTGATATTCAGTGTTAGATAAAAAGGCAAACAGTTCCTCG
This sequence comes from Gammaproteobacteria bacterium, assembly GCA_002400805.1. Next base: position 10,292 of record NVRG01000019.1, on the reverse strand, counting down.
AGTAAGGGATAAAGAAAATATTCATCAGTGATACTTGTTACTGAGCGAGTTTTATCCTGTGGAAAGGTCGCCACGGTTAATATATCCAGATCGGCAGGTCGATCCTTCATTTTTCTTGCTGGATCGTTACGATCTCTGCCCAGTTTGATTTCGATGTCATTACAAATTTTCTTTAAATCTTGCTCAGCCATGCTGGTTTCGATGAAGACCACGGTATTGAGAAAATCACGGTGACTGTTCATGCCGATAGGCGGAATTCTTAATACTCGACTTAGACTAAATGTAGAAAAATGGTTGAGTAATAAAAAAATGATTTGTGCCAGATTTTCATCCGGATGAATATTACTGCCGATACCTAATAGGAATCCTGTTCGTGTTTCACTCATTGAGGTCGGCTACGTTCAATCACGATTCTTGCCGTGTTTTGACCGTGTAAAGCGACAGGTTTACTTAGCGTGAGTTTGATTTTAGGRATAGGAAAATTTTGCAGTAATAAAGCACATAAGTCTTCCGCTAAGGTTTCGATTAATTGATATCGACTTGCCTCAACAAAGCTAACGATGGTTTGCGCTATAGCGCCATAATCCAGGGTATCGTCGATATGGTCACTGGCCGCAGCAGCACGAATATCCCAATCCATTTCTAGATCGAAGCTGAGGGTTTGTAATGTTTCGCGTTCCCAGTCGTAAATGCCGATGATGGTATCGATGTTTAGATCGTTTAGAAAAATTTTATCCATGATTTATCGCGTTTGAAGGTGGAAATAACTGCTGACAGCCCTATAATGAGGCAAAAACAAACTAGGCTGCATAATATCATGCTTGAAACTTTTGCTTTACCGTTGATTGTTCTGATCGGCGCATATTTAATCGGCTCATTATCGAGTGCGATAGTGCTATGTAAATTAGCGGGCTTGCCAGATCCTCGCTCTCAGGGTTCCGGCAATCCAGGTGCGACGAATGTATTACGCTTTGGCGGCAAGAAGTTAGCGGCAACGGTATTATTTATTGATGTSATTAAGGGTGTRTTGCCGGTTGTTATTGCGTGTTTAYTAGGCCTAAATCAGACWTGGATGGCGGCCACGGCTTTTTTTGCTTTCTTGGGYCAYCTTTATCCTGTCTTTTTTGAWTTTAAAGGCGGCAAAGGTGTTGCTACCGCTTTGGGTGCCTTTTTGGCTTTATCTCCATTAATGGCGGGTGCAGCATTATTAACCTGGCTTGCAGTATTTTTAATCAGTCGTATTTCTTCTTTATCAGCGATTAGCGCTGCAGCAATGACACCCGTTTATAGTTTGTGGTTAATTGATAGCATTAATGCACGTTGGATAGTTGTTGTTATGGCCGTCATGTTATTAGCTCGCCATCGTGGCAATATTCAGCGGTTGATTTCCGGTGAAGAAAGTAAACCATCAAAGTAGTGCAAACTTAAATCATCCGACTAAATAAAATAAAGAGATCACAATGGCGGGATCATTACAGGATCAATTACTAAACATTGGTGTTATTGATAAGAAAAAAGCAAAAAAATCTCAACATCAGAAACGTAAAGATAATAATAAAATTAGGCAGGCCAAAAAATCAGGTCAGCAAATTGAAGCTCAGGATCCGTCTACGCTAAAAATAGAACAAGCACAGCGTGATAAGCAGCAGCGTGATCTAAATTTAAATAAACAGCGTGATGAAGCGCGAGCTAAAAAGGCGTTGCTTGCGGAAGTTGGCCAAATTGTTCAGCAGCATACGGTTACTATTCCCGAGGATGCCGATATTGCCTATAACTTTACTCAGGATAAAAAAGTAAAAAAAATCTATGTCTCTAGCGAACAGCAGCGACAGCTTACCTTGGGTCAGTTAGCCATTGCTGTTCTAGCGAATGTTACTGCACTTATCCCCGATAAAATTGCTGAAAGAATCGAAGTGCGCTTACCCAAGATTATTGTCCGTACCGCGGTGGATGCGGCACCTGAAGAGAATGATCCTTATGCCGACTATCAAATCCCAGATGACTTGATGTGGTAAGCCAAAAATTAAGGCGGACTCAGTTCATCTAGCGGCCAACGAGGCCGAGCAGAAAAACTAGGTTTTTGTTCTTGTTTCAAATTAGCACCGCGCATTGCCCCGGCAAAGGCAATCATCGCACCATTATCACTACAAAATTCTGGACGAGGATAATAAACATTGATAGTCGGCATGGCAGAAAGTCGTGTTCGTAACGCTTTATTCGCGCTGACGCCACCGGCTACAACTAATGTCGATAAATTTGTTTGCTTCAAGGCACGTTTACATTTTATCGCTAAGGTTTCGATTGCCGCCGTTTGAAAAGCCAGCGCAATGTCGGCTTTATCTTGCTCTGTTTGGTTACTATCGCGCCATGTATTCATCGCAAATGTTTTTAAACCACTAAAACTGAAGTCTAAACCTGGTCGATTAGTCATCGGTCTCGGAAATTCATACTTATCGGCGATGCCTTGCTCTGCAAGTTTGGCCAGCACTGGACCACCGGGATAGTCTAGGCCCAGCATTTTTGCTGTTTTATCGAATGCTTCACCAACGGCATCATCAATAGATTCACCCAGGAGTTTATATTGGCCTACCGCTTGCACTTCAACCAATAAGGTATGACCGCCAGAAACGAGTAAGGATACAAATGGAAAAGCAGGTGGATTGTCTTCTAACAGCGGCGATAATAAATGACCTTCCATATGATTGATGGCTATCGCCGGAATGTCTAAGGCCCAGGCAAGGCTGCGGCCTATGGCGGTACCGACTAATAATGCACCGACTAATCCTGGACCCGCGGTATAGGCAACCGCATCTATATCCGTGCGCTGAAGTTGCGCTTGAGTTAACACTTGGTCAATCAACGGTAATGTTTTGCGAATATGGTCACGAGAAGCAAGCTCAGGTACAACGCCACCATATTCAGCATGCATGGCAACCTGGCTAAAAAGAGCATGTGCCAATAGCCCTTTCTCTGTATCATAGAGGGCAATACCGGTTTCATCGCAGGATGATTCAATTCCTAAAACTCGCATTTATGGTGTTTTCCAGCTAGCTATATTGGGAAAGTATTATGCCTTTTTCAAAAAAAATTGAATCAACTATTTTCTTTCTCGTTGATATTTCGTACAATTACCTGCTTTTCCATTGAAAATAATTTTAGGAATCAACAAATGCCAGCAGTACGCGTAAAAGAAAACGAACCATTTGATATTGCATTACGTCGTTTCAAACGTGCTTGTGAAAAAGCAGGAACAGTAGCAGAAGCTCGCGCTCGCGAAGCTTATGAAAAACCAACTACAGTACGTAAACGTGCAGCAGCAGCAGCCGTTAAGCGTCACCAGAAAAAATTGTCGCGTGAAAACGCAAGCCGTATCCGTTTGTACTAAAGAGATACAACAATGCCTGCAGAAGCTAGTCCGTTAAAGGTCACCATTCAAGATAGTGTCATAGTTGCAATGCGCGCCAAAGAAAAAGAGCGCCTAGCAACGTTACGACAAATTACTGCGGCAATTAAACAAATTGAGATCGATAAACGTATTGATTTAGGTGATGATGAGATTATCGCCGTGCTTACAAAAATGACTAAGCAGCGTCGCGATTCATTAACTCAATTTCAAGATGCTGGCCGCGATGACTTAGCGGTCATTGAAATCGCTGAACTCGCCATTATTGAAGAGTTTATGCCAACGGCATTATCAGAAGATGAGGTTGCTGCTGAAATTAAAGCGGCAATTGCTGAATCAGGCGCGAGCTCTGCTCGTGATATGGGCGCAGTAATGAAGTTATTGCGACCAAAAATTCAAGGGCGTGCAGATATGGGGGCAGTAAGTGGCCTCGTTAAGGCTGCGCTCTCCGCCTGAGCAAGAAAGTGCCAAGTCTACTATCAGACAAGGTTGCAATCTACACCGCTTCTCGGTCATAGGCATTAGTCATGGCAGGTCAGATCCCCGCACAGTTTATTGATGATCTGCTTACTCGAGTCGACATTGTCGATATTATCGATAGTCGTGTTCCACTCAAAAAAGCAGGTAAAAATCTCAGTGCCTGTTGCCCCTTCCATAATGAAAAAACACCTTCATTTACCGTAAGTCCTGACAAACAGTTTTATCATTGTTTTGGTTGCGGTGCTCATGGTACGGCGATCGGCTTTTTGATGGAATATGATCAAATGAGCTTTCCTGAGTCTGTTCAGGAGCTTGCGGATCATGCTGGCATGACCGTGCCGGTCTCTCAGGCAGTATCAAATACACCTGCAAAACAAAACCTTTATGACTTGTTAGATAAAGTCAGTCAGTATTTTGTTCACCAATTACAAACCCATCCCCAACGCCAAGTTTTTGTAGATTATTTAAAGCAGCGTGGTCTGTCTGCTCACACGGTCGAACACTTTAATATCGGCATGGCACCCGATGGTTGGGATAATGTATTGCGGACATTTGGCACGTCGGCACAAGCCAAGTCACAACTTAATGATGCTGGCTTAGTCAGTAGCAACGATAAAGGCCGAACTTATGATCGGTTTCGTAACCGCATTATGTTTCCAATACGTGATCGCAGAGGGCGCGTCGTTGGCTTTGGCGGGCGTGTCTTAGATGACAGTACTCCCAAATATTTAAATTCGCCGGAAACAAGCATATTCCATAAAGGCAGTGAATTATACGGCCTGCATCAGGCTAGAAAAGCCAACCGGCGGTTGACACGTATTTTGATTGTTGAGGGTTATATGGATGTCATAGCGCTTGCTGAGCAAGGCATACATAATGCTGTGGCCACGTTAGGCACTGCCACAACCCCCGATCACTTACGTCAATTATTACGTAGCGCACCTGAAGTTGTATTTTGTTTTGATGGCGATCGCGCGGGTCGTGAAGCTGCGTGGCGTGCGGCTGAAAATGCCTTGCCTATGCTTGGGGGCAATCATGAACTCAAATTTATGTTTCTTCCCGATGGCGAAGATCCCGATACTATGGTCAAACAAGAGGGCGCAGACGCATTTAATCAACGGGTTGAACAAGCCCAGAGTTATTCAGATTATTTTTTTGCCAGTTTAGAAAGTCGCGTAGATATCAGCACGATGGATGGTCGAGCTCGATTGGTCGAAGTGGCTAAGCCTTATTTGCGCCATATACCCGCAGGTGTCTATCGCGATATGTTGGAACAGCGATTGGCTGACGTTGCTAAGACTAATATGGCAATGTTGAATAAACATTTAGACAGACCAGCAGCGAAACAAAAACGACGTCCGTTAGCATCGTCATCAGCGGTCATTTCGCCGGTGCGGATGGCCATTACAATTTTATTGCAACATCCTGACTTGCATAAAAGTGTGGCCGACTATCACGAGATACAAGGATTGGAGCTGCCTGGTATCAGCGTATTACTCCGTTTACTTGAAACTTTGCACGAGAATCCCCATCTAAATACTGCGGCGTTATTAGAGCGTTGGCGAGATGATCAAAATAGTGCTCATCTGCAACGTTTGGCACTGCAATCCTTGAGTTTGTCGGCTGATGGACTCAAACATGAGTTAATGGGCATAGTGCAGCAGTTGCAAAAGCAGGCGATAGCAGAGCGACAAAGTTATTTGACCAATAAGCCTTTTAGCCAATTAACGGATGCTGAAAAAGAAGAAGTGAAATCGTTTAATTAAACGATTTTAATATAAAATTATGATGTTAGAAGTGACTGTATTTGATATAATTTATAGTTCACGCCAAAAGCATCACCGATAGAATTAAAAGGGGTCTAATGAAAGATCAACAATCACGTATTAAAGCGCTAATCACTCTAGGTAAAGAGCGTGGTTACCTTACTTACGGTGAGATCAATGATCACCTGCCAGAAGATTTAGTCGATGCTGACCAGATAGAAGATATCGTCGGCATGTTTAGTGACCTTGGCATCATGGTTCATGAAGATGGCATGGACACCGATGAGATGGAGCGCTTAGCAGAAGCCGCGTCTAGCAACGATGATGTATCCGATGATGAAGCGGCAGCCGTATTAGCGAGCTCAGATGGTGAATTTGGCCGTACAACAGATCCTGTACGTATGTATATGCGTGAAATGGGTTCTGTGGAACTACTTACCCGTGAAGGTGAGATTGTTATTGCCAAACGTATCGAGGCTGGTCTGCGCGAAAGTTTGTTGATGTTGTCATCCTTCCCATCGTGTATCAATTCCTTCCTTGCACAGTACCAAGTGGTAGAAGCAGGTGAAATGCGTCTTAATGAGCTTATCAAAGGCTTTATTTTGCCGGATGAGGAAATTGCAGCATTGGCAATAGCTGCAGCAGCAAAAGCGGCTGCTGGCGGCAATAGTGACGATGATGAGGAAGAAGAGGAAGACGCTAACGCCATTGATCCGGAAGAAGCACGCGAACGCTTCCAAGCATTAAATGAAGCCTTTGCCAAAACGATAGATTGCAGTGATGAAGAGCTAAAATCTGCTCGCGAAGCGGCGAGTAGTTTGTTTATGGAGTTTAAATTGGCTCCAAAAACGCTCATTTATTTGAATGGCTTAATGGCCGAAACGGTTAAAGAGGTTCGTAAGCAGGATCGGGTTATTCTTGATATTGTCGTTGAGCAAGCACGCATGGATCGTCGTGACTTTATTGATTCGTTCAGCGGCAACGAAGTGAATACCTCTTGGTCTGATAAACATATTCGTGCTAAAAAGCATTATTCATCAACGATTAAAAAACATCTTGATGAGATTGTCACGGCACAGACAACGATGGGCGAAATTTCTGAAAACAGTGGTATGACCATTGGAGAAATTAAAGAAATCAATCGTCAAATGTCGATTTCAGAAGCCAAAGCACGTCGTGCCAAAAAAGAAATGGTCGAAGCGAATCTACGTTTGGTTATTTCAATTGCTAAAAAATATACTAACCGTGGTTTGCAATTCTTGGATCTTATCCAAGAAGGTAATATCGGTTTGATGAAAGCGGTTGATAAATTTGAATATCAACGTGGTTACAAATTCTCAACGTATGCTACCTGGTGGATTCGTCAGGCGATTACCCGTTCAATTGCTGATCAGGCACGAACAATACGTATACCCGTTCATATGATTGAAACAATCAATAAACTGAATCGTATTGCACGTCAAATGTTACAAGAAATGGGTAGAGAGCCTACACCGGAAGAATTGTCAGAACGCGTAGAAATGCCAGAAGACAAAGTACGCAAAGTATTGAAAATCTCGAAAGAGCCAATTTCAATGGAAACGCCAATCGGTGATGATGAAGATTCTCATCTAGGTGATTTTGTTGAAGATGTGAATGTAATGTCTCCGCAAGAGGCAGCAATGATTGAAGGCCTAAAGGAAGCAACCCAAGGCATTCTAGGCGGCTTAACAGAGCGTGAAGCGAAAGTTTTACGTATGCGTTTTGGTATCGATATGAATACCGATCACACACTTGAAGAAGTGGGTAAGCAGTTTGATGTTACACGTGAACGTATTCGTCAAATTGAAGCCAAAGCATTACGTAAATTACGTCACCCAACACGTTCGGATCAATTAAAAAGTTTCTTAGATTCAGACCATCAATAAGTTATGGGCCTATAGCTCAGTTGGTTAGAGCAGGGGACTCATAATCCCTTTGTCCAAGGTTCAAGTCCTTGTAGGCCCACCATAAAATAAAAAGCCCCAGTACTGATACAGTGTTGGGGCTTTTTTGTTTATGTCTCATGTCGATACTTAAGAAAAACAGAATAATTTCTAGACAGGTTCTCAGACGGATGCAGAATCCTATCGTTGAAGAGTTTGCTGTTAAGTTAAATCAGTTATTCTATGTAACCATTCGATTTAATTAAAAGGATTAGCTGTGTCTTTTGTTGTTTCTCACGATTTCATTAAGGCAACTACGCATGCTGAATTAAAAGCATGCCGAGATAAGGTGGCTCGGGATGAAGATAATAGTCGAGGCTACATAATTTCGACCGAAATGGAAATTGAACCCAGTCAGTTGTCATTAGATGCCTTAAAAGACATTGCACACGTTGCGGAAGCGTTAGATGACGACAAGTCAATGAGAGCGATAGAGGCTATTTTACTTGCTCGAGATGGTCAATTTGATACGGTTATTCCTAACTTTAAAGCATTTTCAGCCGTGCTTGAATCCTATTTAAAAGACACGTTGATTGATGGTTGGATCTATTTAAAAAAGCCAGATGATAAATTCTATCCGGCACTAGTTACTTACATTAGTTACAAAAAAGGAACTGAACATTCTTCAGAGTCTATTTTGCTACATGTTTGTCATGTTTCACCTAATCTAGACCGAGGCTACTATGGTTTTGAGCATGATTATGTAGCATTTTATCCGGGCGATGTTACTCAAAAGAGGATTTATGATGCACTTGAATTAAAAGGTGCTTTCAAAGAAACCGAGGAACTCAAAGCTCAATATGAAGCAAGTTATGATCGTTATTGCCGTTTAATTAAAAATCAGTTCTCAGAACAGTTTGTAGCGAAAGGAAATATCTATGTCAGTAAAGCGCATTCAATAATGAATGGCTCCTTTATTGATACCAAAGTTATTCATGATATGTCTGCCCAAGATGTTAAAACACATCGGCAATTTAGAGAGTCATTTTTAGTTGATGGGCAAGAAAAATTACTATCGTTGCCTGAATGGACATTGATGCGCGTGTTTAATCTAGCAACGCATGACTATGTTTGGCTGCATTCTGATTACTTAACCACATATGAATATGATAAATCACTAAAAGATAAATTAATTTTACCTCAGACTCACCGTGATTTACTAGATGTGTTAACAACAAATGTTGACGCCTTTAGTGGCGATATTATCGAAGGTAAAACGGCGGGTAATGTCATCTTATGTAAGGGTATCCCTGGCGTAGGAAAAACATTAACGGCAGAAATTTATGCTGAAATTATTGAGCGACCTTTATATCTTCTCCACTCAGGATCGTTAGGAACCACGGCTAAAGAGGTTGAAGAAAATCTAAGAGTGGTATTTTCACGAAGCGAACGCTGGAATTGTGTTTTGTTACTCGATGAGGCTGATGTATTCATCGTTAGAAGAAATGACAATATCGAACAAAATGCCATAGTTGCTGAGTTTTTACGTACGATGGAATATTTTAACGGCTTGTTGTTCATGACAACAAATCGGCCCAATGATATTGATGAAGCCATTATTTCTCGTTGTGCTGCCATCATAAATTATGAAGCGCCAACCTCAGACAACGCGCCTAAGATTTGGCAAGTGCTTGCTGAACAATATAGCTATACGCTGCCAGAAACGCTGTTGTTACACCTCTTAGAAACCTTCAAAGATATAACGCCTCGTGATATTAAAATGTTATTAAGGTTGGCGTTACGTGTCGCCGCAAACAAAAATGCTGAACCTGATATTGAGATATTTCGTCAATGCGCTATGTTTAGAGCGATAAAAATGRCAGAAAGYAATGATTGCACTTGAGAGTGTTCTACAYATCGTTTGGTTGTCATTATCGTTTCAYCTTGGGGGKGCGATGAACTAAAACTGTCCWCGTTAAGTGGGTAGGCTAAGTGGTTTCTATCGCCCATAACCCCGCCACTTTGGGTTCAAGTCCTTGAGGCTCCACCACTAAAATAWAAGCCTCAACMTTGATTGAAGTATTGGCTCATTATTATTTGTTACACATAGCTACATATCATTGGAGYATYCCAAYTARTTGAGTTAATGCCGTCTATAGGAGYACCRGAGKTAAATAGGGACTACAGATAGGATAAGGCGAAGTCGTTTTTTGTTTTGATATGTTATATGCTAAATCTTAATCACTAGTGTGTGAGATAAGGTTACCYTATGAAAGTGATAGCCCTTCACAAGTTACTCATTATTGGAAGCCTTATCCTCGGCTRTTCGGCGACGTATTTTGCTTATATGTTTAGCATTCATTTAGCTGAAAAAGAAGCAGGAAGTAGCTTTAATSAGAGTGCAAAAGTTAGGGTGGTTGCAGTAAAGAAACATCTCCAAGCTACTCAAAATATTCTGATGGCATTGAAAGCCTTTTATGACTCTTCTGATGATGTTACACAGGATGATTTTGCCAGCTTTACCACGCTATTAGCAAAACAAGACGCTGCAGTTGTTGTATTAGCATGGATAGAAAAAATATCCTTGACGGATGAGAGTGTTAATTCTAAAGGGCGATACAATCTACGTTATAGCTATCCCAATATAGCTGCTTCTGCAGGCGGCTTTACACTAGATGGGAGCATTGTTAATCACTTACAAACAAGTGAAAAATTAGCTGAAATTTCACAGGTGTTGTT
>NVRG01000018.1 GCA_002400805.1 Gammaproteobacteria bacterium | reverse complement strand
TAGATCTTTGTCCTGCTACTCCGCTAGGTACGATTGTTGATCCTGATGGTTGTCCATTACCGGGTCAAAATTTATTATCATTAACTGGTGTTAATTTTGATACCAATAAATCGGTACTTACTGCTGAGGCCAAATCAATTCTTGAACAAGCGGTTACGTTGTTAAAACAAACAGATGCGGTGATTGAAGTTCGAGTTGAAGGACACACTGATAGCCGTGGTGGAGAAGCTCATAATCTGACTTTATCGCAAAATCGTGCAGAAGCTGTTGCTGACTACCTTGCTTCTCAAGGTGTAGATGGTGATCGACTATTACCCATTGGTATGGGTGAAGGATACCCGGTTGCTAATAACGATACTGCGGCAGGTCAAGCTGCAAATCGACGTGTAGATTTTGTTGTTAGTCATTAATTCATACTAACAATTAAACAATTGAAAAGGCCCTCTCGAGGGCCTTTTTTATGTCTAGGATTTATTGAAATTTATGTTTTCGATTGATGGCCTTAGCCTAAGGCCATCAATCTAGATGCAAAACAGCTCCCAGACATGGTATACACAAAAGAACAATGCACCTTAGTTTAAAAGTCGAAATATGCCCTGTTGATTAACAATGTTCTCAGCTTGTTCGATTTGTCGCTTGAAAGTAGGTTCCTGCATGATTTTGTGTAATCTATATTTAACTTGTGCTTGATTCATTCCCGCTGTCATTTTTTTATTGTATAACAGCGTTAATAATAAATAATCTAAGCCTGAGAGGTAATCGTTATACGATTTGTCATTAAATATAGATGGATAGACTTGGTCGGAGTCATTGGGCAAACCCATAATTTGGGTTAACTCTTCTACAACACAAGATAATAATTTGGCATGAGCACGGGCCCGATCGACTGGAATTATCACGGTAGCGTGACTAATGCTGTTATCTGGCGCGGTGGAAAAATTAGCCAAGCAAACGCTATGGCGAGTTAACTGGTTGATTTGTTGTTGATCGCTTAATAGAAAATCGTGCTTAAGTTCGCGCTCTAAGTGTTGTTCTGTTGAGAATATAATTGTTAAGTTGGCTGACTTTCGAGCATCCGCAGGGACAATGTCTAAGCCGGTGATGTCACTGAGGTGAGCCAAGTGTAATTCAGTGATTTCTTGGTGTAATTCTTTATCCGCAGTTCGGTGCTCAATGGAATAATAAATGGGTTTCTGCCATTTCCTTAATCTACTGACAGCCGTTGAATACTCATTGTTTAATGCAATTTCAATAAAACTATCGCTAATGTAACTAGGTGATTGCCAGTGCTCGGGTTCAGCAAAACTGGGGCTAATAAACAAAAGAAAAAGGATGCTGAAAAAATGGCGCGCCTGACAGGAATCGAACCTGTGACCTTCAGCTTCGGAAACTGACACTCTATCCAACTGAGCTACAGGCGCATTAGGCGATATTTTTATAGACATAGCAATGCCCGCCAAGGCGATGAAGTATACGTATATGAGAGTAATTCCGCTATATTTTCATTCCTTACTTTGCAGTGTGACAGGATTTCTTTCATATAAATAGTAAAAGTTGTTTCATGCTGTAGCCTGATTGATGGTACTCATTTAAGCTGAATTCATGGCTTTAGTTATTTAAATTTAGTTGGGAGCAATAAGCGTTTTATAGTAATACGATGAGCGTCCATGACACTCATATCTATGAGCTAACATATTGAGTATTCAGCTGTTCTGAGCTATGGTTGCTGTGACACTTGAGCTGGAGTAGTTTGTATGACGTTGGGCGCAAATGAAATTTTAGTTGAACAAGCTCGCCAATTATTTCAAGCGGCTCTGACCTCAAATCTTGTGCAGATTGGTATTGTCGCTGTTTTCTATGCCATGTTCAACAGCATTTTAGATCATGACCTTCTTTTTATTTGGTGTTTGATAGTCACCTCTGTTGCGGCATCACGATTATTACTTTATTGGTTATTTAGTCGAACTCAAGAGTTAAATGATGTTAAACCTTGGCTGCGATCATTTACCTTTTTATCAGCAGTAGCAGGCATTGCGTGGGCTAGTTTTAGCTTATTTTATTTGGTGACAGATGATGTCGCTTTAAAAAGTGTCTTTGTCATACTTACCTGTGGGATTTTAGCCGCGGCGGTTCCTGTTTTAGCTGCATGGAGTTCCGCTTATTACGCAAATACATTACCTCAATTTATAGTGCTACTAGCGGTATTATTGTATTCACAAGAAGTGGTGGCAAGTTATATTGCCGTTGCCTTAGTGATTTATTACGCCATGCTAGTGTCGTTGAATCGAGATGCAAACCGAAATATTTTAAAGTCGTTACAGCTACAGCATAAAAACGACTCCTTAGTGACAAAATTAAATGATGAGATACAACAACGAGAACAATTAATTGCAGAACGTACACATGATTTAGTGACTGCTAACCATCAGTTGCTTGATAGCGAATCTCGCTTACATTCCATCATTGAATATTCGCCGGTAGGCATCTTTTACTATGACATTACTAGCACACTGCTCACTGTCAATAAGCACCTTGAAGAGATACTCGCTGCTGATCGTGATGTATTGATTGGGTTTAATATGCTGGAAAATGTAGTTGATGAGCAGATGTTGCAGGCAATAAACCTATCGCTGTCTGGAAAGGTGGGGCAATATCATGGTCGATATACATCAGTTAGTGGTAATCACACGGTATTTTTGCATGCGGAGTTTGTACCCATCTATTCAGAACAGGGTGACGTGAGTGGTGGTGTTGGTCTGTTTGAGGACATTACCGCTAAAGAAGATGACACAGCCAGATTAACCAAACTGTCACGTGCCGTTGAATGTAGTCCTAATGCCGTCATCATTACCAGTGCAAATGGTGATATCGAATATGCCAATCCTAAATTTTCATTGTTGACTGGCTATGGCGTTGACGAAGTGCTCGGAAAGAAGCCGACCTTATTCCACATTGAACCACAAGATTCTGCGATCTATCGCCAAATATGGAAAACAATTCGTTCAGGAAAAGAATGGCGAGGTGAGTTACAAAATCGGACAAAAGAAGGTGAACTATATTGGGCGCAACATTATATTGCACCGATCACGGATAGTGAGGGGACAATCACTCATTATGTTGGCATACAAGAAGATGTGACTGCAGCCAAAGAGATTTCGAAAAAATTATCGTATCAAGCATCACATGATGAGCTTACTGGTTTAATTAATCGCCATGAATTTGAACGTCGTCTTAACCGTGTGGTTGCGACGGCAAAAAAAGATGCCTCACAACATGCTTTATGTTTTCTGGATCTTGATCAGTTTAAAATTATTAACGATACCTGTGGTCATATTGCTGGTGATGAATTGTTGCGTCAATTAGGCGGAATATTAAGCGATTATTTACGAAAACGAGATACTCTGGCTCGGTTGGGTGGAGATGAATTTGCGATTTTGATGGAGCATTGTGATTATGAGCATGCCACGAGAACCGCTAATGCGGTGCGACGGTTAGTTGAGCAGTTCCAATTTTTATGGGAAGAACATATTTTTAGCATCGGGGTGAGTATCGGTGTGACAGAAATTAATCAGAAAACGGCTTCCTCTACCGAAGCATTAATTCATGCGGATTCTGCTTGTTATGCCGCTAAAGATTTAGGACGAAATCGAGTCCATCACTATCGTCACAACGATGAGCAATTGGCCAAACGGGAAGGCGAGTTCCGTTGGGTTAATAAAATCAAACAAGCATTGGCTGAAAATAGTTTTTTATTATATGTCCAACCGATCATATCGTTAGCGGATGTGGACCATGGCCGAATATATGAAGTATTGCTACGTTTACAAGGAGAGAACGGCGAGATTATTTCACCTGGCTCCTTTCTACCCGCCGCTGAGCGTTATAACCTATCTGGCCACATCGATCGCTGGGTCATTGATCATACTTTTTTGTGGTTAACAAAGCATTTGCAGCAACTGGATGAATTGGATCATCTGGCGATCAATTTATCGGGTTGCTCATTAGGCGATGATGCTCTTTTGGGCCATATTATTAAGCAGATCCGAGCGCTTAACATACCGCCAGAAAAAATTAAATTTGAAATAACAGAAACAGCAGCAATAGCTAATCTCCGAGATGCACAAGTGTTTATAAAAACGTTAAGTGAATATGGCTGCTTATTTGCTTTAGATGATTTTGGTAGTGGTCTATCATCTTTTGCCTATCTTAAAAATTTACCCGTTGATGCGCTTAAAATTGATGGCATGTTTGTCAAAGATATTCTTGATGATGCAATTGATGAGGCCATGGTGAAATCAATTAACGAAATTGGTCATATTATGGGCATGAAAACCATTGCTGAATTTGTCGAAAATAATGCAATAAAAGAACGCCTGCAAGAAATGGGCGTTGATTATGTTCAAGGGTATGCCATTGGTAAGCCCGTTCCAATTGAAACAGTGTCATTGCAATGCTTGAATAAGGACTAGGATGTGGGGCTTATTTTTTCCAGTTTCCAAATTTCATTATTGTATTCTTCCATCGTGCGATCAGTAGAAAATTTGCCACTGTATGCTGAGTTAAGAATGCTCATTTTAGTCCAGCGTAGTTTATCTTGATAAGACAATTCTGCTTGATGCTGTGCATCGATGTAGCTGCGGAAGTCGGCAATGGTCATCCAAGGGTCGTTATGGCTGGTAAAGGCATTGATAACATTGTTAAAGCGGTTGGGTTCAAATTGATTGAAATGACCGCCTTCTAATAAATCCACCACGCGTTTTAGATCGTCATCTTGGGCAATAATGGCCCGTGGATTATAACCAATCCGTTTTTCACTGACTTCGTCTTCGGTTAAGCCAAATAAGAAGAAGTTGTCATCGCCCACTTCTTCACGGATCTCAATATTGGCACCATCTAAGGTTCCTATCGTGACCGCACCATTCATCATGAACTTCATATTACCGGTACCAGAAGCTTCTTTACCGGCCGTTGAAATCTGTTCGGAGAGGTCAGCTGCTGGACAAATGATTTCCATAGTTGAAACTTGATAGTTAGGCAAGAAAACGACTTTTAACCAATCACCAATATCGGGATCATTATTAACGACCTCGGCCACATTATTGATTAATTTGATAATGTCTTTGGCCATCTCATAACCAGGAGCGGCTTTGCCACCAAACAACACACAGCGTTGCACTATGTTATTGGTTTCGCCGCGTTTAATGCGATCGTATAGGTGAATAACATGTAATACATTAAGTAATTGCCGCTTATATTCGTGGATACGTTTAACTTGAATATCAAACATCGCATCGGTATTAAACGTAATACCACATTTGTCTTTGACCAAGTCGGCGAGCCGCTGTTTGTTTGCTTGTTTGGCTAGCGTCCACGATAGTTGGAACGTGTCTTTGTCAGCATACGGTACCAAGTTTTCCAGTTGACTGAGATCGGTAATCCAGTCTGCACCGATCGTGTCAGTGATGAGCTTACTTAGTTCTGGGTTGCACCAAGCCATCCATCGACGTTGGGTAACGCCATTTGTTTTATTATTAAATTTTTCAGGCCATAGCTGATAAAAATCATGAAACAGGCCTTTTTGTAATAATTCAGAATGGAGAGCTGCAACACCATTGACAGAGAAGCTACCGACGATAGCAAGATGAGCCATCCGCACTTGTTGCTGATGGCCTTCTTCAATAATGGACATTCGAGCAAGGCGTTGTTTATCGCCAGGCCAATGGCGTGCAACTTCACTTAAGAAACGAGCATTAATTTCGTAAATTATTTCTAAGATCCGCGGCAGTAAACGACCAAACATATTTACCGGCCAGCGTTCTAATGCTTCGGGTAATAAGGTGTGATTGGTATAGGCCATGGTTTTACTAGTGATTGCCCATGCCTTATCCCAACTAAGTCCATGCTCATCTAACAATAAGCGCATTAACTCTGCGATGGCTACAGTAGGGTGAGTATCATTTAATTGGAAACAGTTCTTGTCGGCAAAATCATCGAAGTTTTCACTGTGTGTTGTTACCCAGTAATCAAGAATATCCTGCAAGCTGGCGGAGGCGAGGAAATATTGCTGACGTAAACGCAGCTCCTTACCATTTTCACTACTATCGTTGGGATAGAGCACCATGCTGATGTTTTCGGCTTCATTTTTAGACGCTACTGCATCTGGGTAAGAACCGGCATTAAAGTCTTCCAGATTAAATTCATCCGTTGCTGCCGATGTCCATAAGCGAAGTTTGTTGACCGTACCATTTTGATAGCCGGGTACGGGAATATCATAGGGCACAGCTAAGACATCATTTGTATTGACCCAATGCACCTTGGTTTCGCCATGCTGATCTTGACGGAATTCAGTATGGCCACCAAATTTAATTCTTTGGGTAAATTCGGGCCGTTCTAGTTCCCAAGGGTTGCCATCGCGTAGCCAATGATCCGGCATTTCAATTTGGTTGCCATTTTCAATGCTCTGCTGGAACATGCCATATTCATATCGAATACCATAACCAGTAATAGGCAGCTGTAGCGTGGCACAGCTATCAATAAAGCAGGCTGCTAGTCGACCTAAGCCACCATTTCCTAGTCCGGCATCATGTTCTAATTCGGTTAACTCTTCAAAATTTAGACCAAGATCATGCATCGCTTGAGTAACGGCTTGTTCTAGACCAAGGTTTAACGCCGCATTACCCATGGCGCGGCCCATGAGGAACTCCATGGAGAGATAGTAAGCCTGTTTGCATTTAGATTCTGCATAGGTATGACGTGTGTGTTTCATCCGCTCAAACAAGCGATCACGTAAGGTTAAGGCAATAGCAGAGTAAAGATAATGGCCTGATGCACAACCGCGGTCTTGTGCCAGATGATTGCCGTAATAACTTTTGAAGTCATGGGCGAGTGCTGTTTTATCCATGCCTAAAGTTGGGGTGTTATACAGTTCAGGGTTTGGATTAACAGTACAAGCGTATCGAGGGCTCATAGGGCTGTCCTTAAATATCTAGCGATTGTCAGGGTGGACGGCGATAAAGCCATCACGATTTGGCATCTTTATCTTAGGTAGCGTTTGTTCATCAAGCACGGCTTCTGGACTTACTATACCATCCTTGCTCAAAATATAAGCACACAAGGCATAGACCTCATCTGCAGATAAAGAAAAGGGGGCATTGATCGGCATGGCTCGACGGATGTAATCAAATAGGGTGGTGGCGTAAGGCCAATAACTATTGACCGTTTTTTCAGGATAATCGCTGGTTAATGAGCCAACTTCACCCATTAATGGTTCAGCGCTAGCACCGATGCCATCAGGTCCATGACAACCGGCACATTGGATTGCAAATAGTTTGGCTCCTTGGGCTGCCGTACCTTGACCTTGAGGGAGGCCTTTACCATTGGGTGAAATGGAGATATTCCATTGTGTGGAATGACTCAGTTCATTGGCTGCTTTGCCTAAAGCTTGGAATTCACTCTCTGCATAGCTAGGTGATAAACAGAAAATCAGCCCGGCAACCATGAGCGCTTTAGAAGCCATAAACATGATTGATATCTCCTTCTTCAGTGATTTCCCAACTAACAATTGCGTTGTAATGAAAAAAGCCATGTTTGCCGCGATTCTCAACTAAGGCTTCACGAGTTGGCTGCACATAACCTGTTTCATCGGTGGCTCKGCTTTGYAAAATGGCATAGTCACCTTGCCAATGCCAGGGCAAATTAAAGCGAGTAAAGGCTTTCGCTAAGATWGGMGTTTGTAATTCTGCATCGACCCAAGTGTCGCCGCCATCARCAGARATCTCKACSCGAGTAATTTTGCCGCGTCCAGACCAAGCCARGCCACTGATTTGGTAAATACCGGGATTATCCGGCAACATCATSCCKAGGGAGGGTGAGGTAATTAASGACTTGGCTTCCATYAARAAGGTGAATTGRCGMGCCTTGCCATCMGGTTGTAATTCGGTRTATTGCGCYGTTTCATCACGTGACATCAGCGGCTCGTCAGTYAAGCGTAATTGGCGYAACCATTTCACATTTAAWATGCCTTCCCAGCCGGGYAAAACTAGCCGTAAGGGATAGCCATTTTCTGGTCGKAGACGTTCGCCATTTTGATATATAGCAAGCAGTGCRTCGTCCAGCAGTTTATCTAGCGGGATACTGATATTTAATGCTGCTGCATCMGCACCTTCGGCGATCACCCATTTTGCATTGGGCTTAATSCCTGCTTCTTGTAGTAAAAGTTTGACAGGGATCCCGGTCCATTCAGCATTAGATACCAGACCATGAGCATAACCTGCTTGGGTTTGAATTGGATTGGTACGCCAGCCACTATTACTATTGCCACCACATTCGATAAAACAGGTGCGTGATTGCATGGGGTAACGTAATAAACTTTTAAGATCAAAAGAAAGTGGTTGTTCTACTAAACCGTCTATCAGCAAGGTATGTTGTGTTGGGTCAATCTGCGGCACACCATTATGATGGCGCTCAAAATGTAAGCCATTGGGTGTGATAGTACCTTGGAGGTCGTGTAATGGCGTCCAAGACACACCATTACCGGGGGCAGCAGAGTTTGCAGAGATCCAGCGAATAACTTGTTGTTCGTGTTCTGACGGTTGGCCATAGTTGCTAAATTCTCCACCTGGCACTTTCATCCATTTGGGAAGCGCATCAGGGAGTTCAAGTTTTTCTGCGCTTGCCCATACAGGTACGCTCATTGAACTAGCCAGACCAGTTAATGCGGCCCCTAAGCCTGCCTTGTGTAAAAATCGGCGTCGATCTTCACGAACCTTATTGGCCATATCAATTCCTTATTCTTCGCTGGTTGGGCTTTCATCCGCTAAAAACCATGAATCAAGCTTTTTAATTGCTTCCTCTTTACCCGATTTCTTGAGAGATGAAAATAATTGCATGCTGGCGGTGAGCTCACGTTTTTTTAATTCTGCTGCAACGGCGTGCAAACTGGCCATTGCGGCGCCACGTTTTAGTTTGTCAGACTTTGTTAATAAGATATGAACAGATAATTGTGCGCGATTTGCCCAAGCGATCATTTGAATATCAAACTCTTTTAATGGGTGACGCACATCCATCATCAACATCAGACCGCGAAGTGATTGGCGMGTTTCTAAGTACTTGCCTAATGTCTGTTGCCAACGGATCTTCATTTTTTCAGGTACTTTTGCGTAGCCATAACCAGGKAGATCGACTARMGCACGGCCTTCATCCAAATTGAAAAAATTAATCATTTGAGTGCGACCAGGCGTTTTACTTGTTCTKGCCAGYGATTTGATRTCGGTAAKGGTGTTAATAGCGCTAGATTTTCCCGCATTAGAGCGGCCKGCAAACGCGACTTCAATGCCGGTATCAWCCGGGAGTTCRGATAGCTGGGTGGCGCTGRTAGTGTAATGGGCTTGGCGATAAAGCTGTGACATAGGGTCGCTCGGGATGCAAAAAGACGCTAATAAGAGTAGCATAWCAACAGTTTTATTTACTGAAAGAGCGAACAGGAATAAGAATGAAAAAATTATTTTCAAGCTTAGTAATGAGTATGGCATTAGTGGTTGCCAGTCCGGTAATGGCTGCGGGTGATGTTTCTGCAGGTAAGGGCAAGGCTATGGTCTGTGCTGCTTGTCATGGAGCTGATGGTAATAGTCCATTGGATATGTTCCCCAAATTGGCCGGTCAGCATGAAAGCTATATTGCAAAACAGTTAGCCGACTTTAAAAGTGGTGCGCGTGTTAATGCAGTAATGGCGCCGATGGTTGCTAATTTAACGGAACAGGACATGGCTGATTTAGGCGCCTTTTTTGCAAGCAAAAAAGTAACACCAGGTGCGGTTTCTGAAGATTTATTAGCCGCCGGTCAAACCATCTACCGTGCAGGCAATAAAGACTCGGGTCTGCCCGCGTGTATGGCTTGCCATGGTCCAACGGGTGCTGGAATGCCAGCCGCTAAATGGCCCGCATTGTCAGGTCAATATAGTAAATATGTTGAACTACAGTTGAAGGCATTTGCTGAAGGCACACGGAGCAATGATCCAAATAATATGATGACTGATATCGCTAAGAAAATGACGGCCGATGAAATGAAAGCCGTGTCTGCCTACGTTGCTGGTCTACATTAATAATTAATTAAGAACGTCGTATGGTGTGCCATGCGACTTCTTTTTTGGCCAGTACCATCGTGTTCTGGCTTCATACGGTCCCACAATATGTCTGAAACCAGTGACTCACAAGCTCCTAGAACTACGCTCGGACAGCGTATTTTTCTTTTTCTGGGATCAATGGATCTTGCCATTACCTTACTGTTAACACTGGCAGTGGCTTCGGTCATTGGTACGGTATTACAGCAAAACCAACCCTACACGGATTATCTGATTAAATTTGGCCCTTTCTGGTTTGAAATATTTGAAACGGCAGGTTTGTATGACGTTTATAGCGCGCTGTGGTTTTTAGCGATATTGACCTTATTGGTGGTATCAACATCGGTTTGTGTGATTCGCCAGACCCCAACGATGATACGAGACATGTGGAATTTACGTACCCATGTGCAAGAAAAATCCTTACAAGCACTACGACATAACAGCAGCTGGAATGTGACCACAGCAGAAAGTCAGACGGTGACAGCGTTGATGGCGGAGTTTACCAAGCAAGGCTTTCGGGTTAAACAAACAGACAAAACCGATGCAATATTGATCTCAGCCATGCGTGGCGGGATGAATCGATTGGGTTATATTTTGACTCACTTAGCTATTATTGTAATTTGTGTCGGCGGGCTGATGGATAGTAATTTGCCGCTGAAGTTTGCTGAGTGGCGGGGAACACTAAAAGTAGAAACGCGTGATCTTGCTGTGTCGCAAGTACCGGCGGAAAGCCGACTGCCCGTAAGTAAACAAGCATTTCGAGGCAGCATTAATATTCCAGAAGGTCGCTCTTCTGAAGTTGCATTTGTGGCGATGCGTGATGGTTACTTAGTGCAATCTTTACCGTTTAAAATAGAAGTAATCGATTTCCGCATTGAGCATTACGAAACAGGCCAACCTAAATCATTTGAAACCGATCTTATTATTCATGATATTGATTTGGCTGAGCCTTTAGCGGCGACAATTTCAGTCAATCATCCACTTATTTATAAAGGCTATGCGATTTATCAGGCAAGTTTCAGTGATGGTGGCTCACTATTATCGATTGAGGCCTGGCCGTTAGACGAGCGTATAGGCAAGGATGTGATTTCAATTGAAACTCAGGTTTTTCAAAAGTCACAATTTCTCTGGGGCGAGCAGAAAACGCAATTAGAGATCACGGCATTTAGATTGTTTAATATTAATGCTGATCCGACCGATGAGGATCCCGGCCGCCTGCGAAATTTTGGCCCTAGTATGGGATTTAAATTGCGTTCAGAAACCGGTGAGGCAATGGAATACCTGAACTATATGTTGCCGGTAACTAGAAATGAGCGTGAATTTTATTTAAGTGGCGTGCGCGCTAGTCCTGCAGATGAATTTGGTTATTTGTATTTGCCTGTTGATAACAATGGTGAGTTGACCGAGTTTAATCAGTTCTTAAATCGAGTCCGTGATAAGACGTTAGTTTCAGCCATTGCCGGCGAAATGATGTTGGAAACCTTGGCGGCTATTGATAGTCGTGAAGAAGGATTACAACAAAGTCTACAACAGACATTAACCATGTTAGTGGCTATGTTTGAACAAGGTGGTTTTACCACAGTG
>NVRG01000017.1 GCA_002400805.1 Gammaproteobacteria bacterium | reverse complement strand
GGATGTGCTGTTGATGGTTACCAGAGCGGTGGTTATCTAAGGAAATATTCCCTGATAGCTCAATTTTGGCATGTTTAATATCAATTGACGCTATTTTTTCTAGCTGCTCTTCGCTGAAATTATCCAACATAATAATATCCGCTTTACTAGATTCTGCCTCAATGAGTTGTTGGATAGTCTCAACTTCAACTTCTATGGGTTTCTCTGGTGCCAGTTTTCGCGCCGCATTCACTGCCTGTGTTATCCCACCACACGCGGCAATATGGTTTTCCTTAATTAAAAACGCATCAAATAAGCCAATTCTATGATTGTCGCAACCTCCTGTGGCAACGGCATATTTTTGGGCGGTTCTTAGCCCTGGAATTGTCTTTCGAGTGTCTAAAATATGTGCTGCTAAGCCTTGAACTTCATCTGCGTAACGTTGGGCATGAGTTGCCGTTGCAGATAAGGTTTGTATAAAGTTCATAGCGGTGCGCTCGCCAGTAAGCAATGTTTTTGCAGGGCCGTCGAGTTGGCAAATGACATCGTCAGCTTTGAGTCTATCGCCATCAGCAAAATACCAGTGAATCTTGATCGCAGGATCAAGTTGCGTGAATACATCATTAAGCCAAGCTTGGCCACATAGAGTCGCATCTTCACGGGTAATGATCGTGGCGGTTGCCTGTGCGTTGATCGAGATCAAGTCTGCGGTTAGATCTTGTTGACCGATATCCTCGTCCAGTGCTAATTTAACGTGCGATGAGATRATGTTACGAGGCACAGTGCATTCAATTGTCATTATGTTACAAGCTTATTGGAAAAAWTTTAAGNATAATTAGGTTAMCCGGTGCAGTCACAATTTTCTATCTTTTTAGACTNTTTTTTNAATYGCRTKAATGTYTMTGAGATTATGTCAAAGCCGGTAAYTTCWGTRGAGGYTGRTATGGATGTWSGTTAYTGCGCCYGATTATTTGAGAAATKTGGTTTGTCWRGMKCGYYWGTGATGCATGATGGCARAYTTGTNTRGTGTAGTAAGKTTAACGCAGATRATTTTACAGGGTATAAAMGTTTAATGGACATAGATTTACAGCAAGGCCTATTGAAACAAGCARTACWACATGTKTCGCCCAATCAAGATGATAGACCTGWTCCTAACGATRTAASCGGCATCGTTATCCATAAYATYAGYTTGCCACCCGGTGAGTTTGGTGGCGGTTGGATTGATGATTTATTTTTAAATAAACTTGATCCAAATGSCCATCCTTATTTTGACAARATTGCCGACTTRCGGGTATCSACSCATGTATTGATTCGACGAGATGGCCAGYTKWTCCAATATGTGGCCTTTGATAAACGAGCATGGCATGCGGGTGTATCCAGTTGGGACGGACGTGAACGTTGTAATGACTTTACGATTGGCATTGAACTGGAAGGTTGTGACGATAATGATTTTGAGCCTGTTCAATATCAGCAATTAGCTGACGTGATTTTGGCTTTATGTGCTGCTTATCCTCAACTTAGCGTGGAAAATATTAAAGGTCATAGCGATATTTCACCGGGTAGGAAAACAGATCCGGGCCCCAATTTTGATTGGCAGCATTTGCACACGTTATTAGGTTAGAAATAAAAAAGGCCACATCGTGTGACATGGCCTTTTTAGATCAAACAATGATTGTTTTATTGGGTGATAGCAATTAACTCAATATCAAACAATAATGTTTCATTAGGACCAATTGGTGAGTTTGGACCTGCACCACGAGGACCGTAAGCTAAATCAGATGGCACAACGATTTGCCATTTGGCACCTTCTTTCATTAACTGAAGAACTTCTTGCCAACCTTTAATAACACCAGTGACACCGAAAGTCGCAGGTTCTTTACGATCATAGGAGCTATCGAAAACAGTACCGTCAATCAATGTACCTTTATAATGGGCGATAACTTTATCTTTTTCAGTTGGGACCGCACCATCACCTGCAGTGATGATTTTATATTGCAGGCCGCTTGCGGTGGTAACAACACCATCTTGTTTGGCATTGTCTTCCATGTAGGCTGTAGATTGCTCTTGCTTTTGGTTCATTACAGTAGCCATTTCTTGGGCTTTTTTCTGTTGAAATTCTGTAATAATCTTTTCAGCCGCAGCTTGGTCTAGTTGAGGTGATCTACCTGCAAACATATCAGCGACACCGGCAGTGAATGCTTCAATTTGTAGATCCACGCCTTCAGCCAGCATATTTTGACCAGCATTAATTCCAAATATGTAACTTAGTTTTTCTTTATCACTGTCTAAGTTAGCGGCGTGAGTATCTGCCATTACAGGTGCTCCAAATAAAAATGGTAAGATTGCGAGTGTTTTTAATTTCATTTAAATGTTCTCGTAACAATAAAAAAATAGGTGTAAAAAGTTATCACTCTTAAGCTGATGATGTTTAGTACACTTAAGAACGAAAAAGTTCACCGACACGCATTCTCTCATATCTAACGAATTAATATTACTCCTAATAACCGAGCAAAAAGCTTGGTTATTAGTTTAATTGATACTATAATGGTACCAATTAGGAGGGCGTGACATGTTACGCATGGGGAAATTAACAGATTACGGCATCGTATTGATGAGTTATCTGGCTACAGAAAATGAGTTAAAGCATAGTGCTCATACATTGTCTGATGCAGTGCAGATGCCATTACCAACGGTGAGAAAGGTATTAAAAGCCTTATCACAAGGTGGCTTGTTAACGTCAGAACGGGGTGCGCAAGGTGGTTACAGTTTGCATCGTAGTCCGACTCAGATTTCAGTGGCTGATATTATTACGGCGATAGAGGGCCCAATTGCCCTCACCGAGTGCAATAGTAGTGACAGTCATTGTGAGCAAGAAGATCATTGTTCAATTCAGGTGAACTCAGCGCGTATTAATACTGCGGTTTATCTTGCATTAGACGAAGTGAAACTATCACATATGTTATTACCCCAAGGTGGTATAGAAACCGTCAGCCCTATCAATTTTTATCCATCTGCAACGCAGATGAAGACAACAACGTTACAAGATGGTGAACTCCATGACTGAACAAGCACAACAAATTGAAGATTTTGTACCCAAAGAATATGCAGCTGGTTTTGTTACTGATATTGAATCAGTAAGCTTACCGCCCGGTTTAGATGAAGGTGTGATTCGTGAAATTTCACGTATCAAAGATGAACCCGAATTTATGTTGGAATGGCGTCTACAAGCGTATCGCCATTGGTTAACATTGGAAACACCTGAATGGGCACATGTGCAGTATCCGCCGATTGATTATCAAGCACTCAGCTATTATTCAGCACCGAAACAAAAAACAGATGGGCCGAAAAGTTTAGATGAGGTTGATCCTGAATTATTAAAAACCTATGAAAAATTAGGTGTGCCTTTGGAAGAGCGCGCACGTCTAGCTGGTGTGGCGGTAGATGCTGTATTTGACAGTGTATCGGTGGCCAATACCTTTCAGGATAAATTAGCGGAAGAAGGCATCATCTTTATGCCATTTTCAAAAGCGCTGAAGAAACATCCTGAGCTAATTAAAAAGTACTTGGGTACCGTGGTTCCCTATAAAGATAACTTTTATGCCGCATTAAACTCTGCCGTATTTAGTGATGGTTCATTTATCTATATACCTAAGGGCGTACGTTGCCCAATGGAGTTGTCGACTTACTTCCGTATCAATGCGGCTAATACCGGTCAATTTGAACGTACCTTGATCATTGCTGATGATGATTCCTATGTGAGTTATCTTGAAGGCTGCACAGCACCGATGCGTGATGAAAATCAATTGCATGCTGCCGTAGTCGAATTAGTCATCATGGACCGTGCTCAAATCAAATACTCAACCGTACAAAACTGGTATCCCGGTGATGAAAACGGTGTCGGTGGTATTTTTAACTTTGTGACTAAACGTGCCGCTTGTCGCGGTGAAAGTTCTAAAGTGTCTTGGACACAGATTGAAACAGGCTCTGCAATCACCTGGAAATATCCTAGTGTTATTTTGCAAGGTGATAATTCCATCGGCGAGTTTTACTCGGTGGCGGTGACCAATAATCTGCAGCAAGCTGATACGGGCACCAAAATGATTCACCTAGGTAAAAACACCAGTTCAACCATTATCTCGAAGGGAATTGCTGCGGGTCGATCACAAAATGCCTATCGTGGATTGGTTCGTGTGGGACCTAACGCTGAGAATGCCCGTAACTACACCGAGTGTGATTCATTGTTATTGGGCGATAAATGTGGAGCCCATACCTTCCCGTATATTGAAGTGAAGAATCCAACGGCTCAAGTTGAACATGAAGCCTCAACATCAAAAATTAGTGAAGACCAACTGTTTTACTGTAAACAGCGCGGTTTAGATGTTGAAGATGCCGTTTCGATGATTGTGAATGGTTTTTGCAAACAAGTGATTCGTGAACTACCTATGGAATTTGCCGTTGAGGCGCAGAACTTACTTGGCTTATCGCTAGAAGGTTCTGTTGGTTAATTAAGAAAGAGATTAAACATGTTAGAAATTAAAAACCTCCATGCCAGTATTGATGGCAAAGAAATTTTGCGCGGCATCAACCTGACCGTAAACGCGGGTGAAGTACATGCCATTATGGGACCAAATGGCGCGGGAAAAAGCACCTTGTCAAATGTTTTGGCGGGTCGTGATGGTTATGAAGTCACCCAAGGTGAAGTCATTTATAAAAATGAAGATTTATTAGCATTAGCAGCAGAAGAACGGGCGCAACGTGGTCTCTTTCTAGCATTTCAATATCCAGTTGAAATCCCTGGTGTGAGTAATGTTTATTTACTGAAAGCGGCCTTAAATGCGGTTCGCACATACCAAGGTTTAGATGAGCTTGATGCCATCGATTTTTTGAGTCTAGTTCGCAGCAAATTAGAGCTGGTCCAAATGGATGAAAAATTCTTAAACCGTGGTGTGAATGAAGGTTTCTCTGGTGGCGAGAAAAAACGTAATGAAATTTTGCAAATGGCCTTATTAGAACCGTCATTAGCTATTTTGGATGAAACCGATTCGGGTTTAGATATCGATGCTTTACGCATCGTGTCTGATGGTGTTAATTCTTTGCGTTCCCCTGATCGTGCTATTGTGATGATTACCCATTACCAACGTCTGCTTGATTACATCGTGCCTGATTTTGTTCATGTATTGTCTGATGGCCGTATCGTGAAATCGGGTGATAAAGAATTAGCCAAAGAACTAGAGAAATCAGGCTATAGCTGGGTTAMTGAAGAAGCCGAAGGCCAGCCAGCATGAAACCCAGTGTAAAACAATTGGCTGAACTGGCGACACCTTTTGCCAGTGTCGCAGATGAACTGACGGTTATAGGCCAAGATTTCCCTTGGTTAAATAATYTACGCCAGCAAGCATTAGAGCAATTTAATAGCCAAGGTCTACCTAGTAAAAAGGTRGAGGATTGGAAATATACCAGTCTGTGGRRTTTTGCTCAGCAGACCTTYATTCATGATGCWGCAGCTMATGCAGTAACCGCATCACAAAGYGCACAGCTAGCCTTATTAGAAGACGCATATCGWTTRGTGATTGTTGATGGTGTCTATTCTAGTGAATTATCTCAGCTGAAAGACATGCAAGTCGGRCTCACTCTTTCTTCATTATCAACGGGTGTAGAACARGTGCAACAGCAACTTGGCCAACAAGTTGATGTGGCWAAGGCRGGCTTAACAGCATTGAAYACTATGTTGATGAATGACGGTGTAGTCATAACCGTATCMGCCAACACAGAGATAGCTAAACCGATTGAATTATTAGTGATTAACTCAGGCCAAACTGAAAACTTGGCGGTGCATTTACGTAATGTCATTGTTATGGAGAAAAACAGCAAGGCGACCTTTATTGAACATTATGTGAGTCTAAATGCTCAGGTATCAATGACTAATGTGGTTACTGAAGTGGTTTTAGAAGAGTCTGCGGAACTGCATCATTATAAATTACAACAAGAGTCAGAAAATGCCTTCCATATAGCGACTTTGGCAGCAAAACAGGCGGCTAAAAGTAAGTGGCACACCAATAATATCTCTTTAGGTGCGAAATTAGCGCGTAATGATATTCACAGCCAGTTAGAAGGTGAGCACTCTCACACCACGATGGATGGCCTGTATTTAGTTAATAACAACCAACATGTCGATAACCATACCCGCATAGACCATTTAGTGCCGAATACCACCAGTGATGAGTTGTATAAAGGGGTGTTGGATGGTAACAGTCATGCCGTGTTTAATGGCAAAGTGATGGTGCACAAAGACGCACAGAAAACGAATTCCAATCAAAAAAACCAGAATTTATTGTTATCGCGTGGCTGTGAAATTGATACCAAACCTGAAATGGAAATCTATGCCGATGATGTGATCTGCGGTCATGGCAGTACGGTAGGGCAGATTGATCAAGATCAATTATTCTATTTACGTGCTCGAGGCCTAGATGAAGTCAGTGCACGGAGTTTATTGACCTTTGCCTTTGCCGTTGATGTATTGGAACGTATTCCTTCAACGGACATCAGACAAGCCTTATCAAATGTTATTGAACAACGTTTGCCTCGTGGTGGGGTTGCAGCATGAGTGCTTTAGATATTCTTGCGGTCAGGAAAGATTTTCCGATATTAGATCAACAAGTGAATGGTTTTGATCTGGCTTATCTTGATAATGCAGCCAGCAGTCAAAAACCGGTACAAGTGATTGAGACAATTGCTGATTATTATCGCCAAGATAACGCCAATGTTCATCGTGGCGTGCATCGCTTAAGCCAACGTGCCACCGATGCGTATGAAGCCTCACGTGAAAAAGTACGTGCGTTTGTTAATGCAAAATCTGATAAAGAAATTATTTTTGTTCGTGGTGCAACTGAAGCCATTAACCTTGTTGCGCAGAGCTTTGTTCGTCCTCAGTTAAATGAGGGTGATGAGGTGTTAATCAGTCATCTGGAACATCACGCCAACATTGTGCCGTGGCAAATGATCTGTGAACAGACAGGTGCTAAGCTCAAAGTCATTCCAATGACGTTGCAAGGTGAATTGGACTTATCGGGTCTTGATGACTTGCTCAATGAAAAGACAAAAATTTTAGCTGTCGGTCATGTTTCAAATGCATTGGGTACCGTTAACCCAATCAAAGACATGATAAGCAAAGCACACGCTAAAAATATCCCAGTATTGATTGATGGTGCGCAAGCAGTGCCACATATGGCGGTGGATGTACGAGACTTAGATTGTGATTTCTATGTATTTTCTGGTCATAAGATGTTTGCTCCTACCGGTATTGGTGCCCTATATGGCAAACAAGACTTATTAGAAGATATGGCGCCATGGCAAGGTGGTGGCGACATGATTTTATCGGTCAGTTTTGAAAAAACGCAATATAACGAACTGCCGTATAAATTCGAAGCAGGCACGCCAAATATTGCCGGTTCAATCGGTTTAGGCGCCGCCATTGATTATATGAATGAATTGGGCATCGATAAGCTAGCCAAACATGAACATGATCTATTGGTGGCAGCGACAGCAAAACTTGAAGCCTTAGATGGTGTCAGAATTATTGGTACGGCTAAAGAAAAAGCCAGTGTTTTGTCGTTCATGATAGACGGTGTGCATCCGCATGATGTCGGTACGATTTTCGATCAGCAAGGTGTTGCTATTCGTACAGGTCATCACTGTGCACAACCGGTGATGCAATTCTTTGGCATTCCAGCGACAGCGAGAGCCTCTTTTGCGTTTTATAACACCATGGAAGAGATTGACGCCTTGGTCGATGCCATTAAAAAAGTACAGGAGCTATTTGCCTAATGAGCAATGGTGATTTAAGAGATCTTTATCAGCAAGTGATCATGGATCACAATAAAAAACCACGAAATTTCCGTGATATGTCAGATGCTAACCATCTTGCCCACGGCAATAACCCATTATGTGGTGATGTATTGGTGGTCTATCTCAAGTTGAATGATGATGTGATTGAAGATGTCAGTTTTCAAGGCAGTGGTTGTGCTATCTCCGTGGCATCAGCATCGTTAATGACCGAAGCTTTAAAAGGTAAAACTTTGGCTGAAGCCGAAGTACTTTATGACCAAGTGCATAAGCAAATGACGGGTAAAGACGTAGATATCTCAGCATTGGGTAAATTAGAAGTATTGAGTGGTGTGAAAGAATTTCCAGCACGGGTGAAATGTGCAACCTTATCCTGGCATACTGTACATGCGGCGATGGAAAGTGAGCATGATAATTCAGTGACAACAGAGTAAACATAAGATGACCGAGCAATTAGTAGAAACTAACCTTGAAGAACTCAAAGAAGATGTGATTGAGATGCTTAAGAGCATCTATGATCCAGAGATTCCCGTAAATATTTATGAGCTGGGACTGATTTACGATATTAAGATCAGTGACTCAGGCAATGTGTCGATTGATATGACATTAACGGCCCCAGGCTGTCCTGTAGCGCAAACCTTTCCGGGTGAGGTCGAAGAAAAAGTAAATACCATAACGGGCGTGAAAAAAACCCATGTTGAATTGGTATGGGAACCACCTTGGACCAAAGACCAAATGAGCGAAGCAGCACAACTTCAATTGGGTATGTTTTAAACAGACAAAATTTTCTTAGGGGTGGTGAATGTTTAAAACCCTATTCACAGGGATCCTCCTATTAGGTGGCATGATGACAGCATCTGCAACTGAGCTAGAAAATACACTACAACAGGCCCTGTTAAACAAAGGGCCTGACTATCTTCCCCGCACACAACACCTTGATTCCACTGGGCAAGCAATCTATACCAATCGCCTGATTCTGCAAGACTCTCCTTATCTAAATCAACACGCTCATAATCCGGTCAACTGGTACCCATGGGGACCGGAAGCATTTGATGCTGCCCAAAAAGAAAATAAAGCTATTTTTCTATCCATCGGTTACTCCACCTGTCATTGGTGTCATGTGATGGAAGAAGAAAGCTTTGATAATCTCGCCATTGCCGAATTAATGAACCAACACTTTATTAATATCAAAGTCGATCGTGAACAACGACCTGATATTGATGAAACCTATATGACGGCAGTGAGTTTATTAACCGGTCGTGGTGGTTGGCCCATGTCCAGTTTTATTACTCAGCAAGGAAAAACCTTCTGGGGCGGCACTTATATTCCACCTGAACAGTTCAAATCTTTACTTGTGGGTATAGCGCAAGAATGGGATCAAAACCGCGATAAAGTTGAACAACAAGCTGATAGTGTCACCGCAGCAGTACAACGTTATGCCACGATTAAATCACAAGGTGGTCAAATTGATACGGCAGTGATAGATAATGCCGTAAAGACGATTTTAGGTGGTCATGATCCCGCATTAGGTGGTTTTACCCCACCACCCAAATTTCCAAATGAACCGGATCTGTTTTTATTATTGGATCAACTCAAACGGAATGAAAGTCAGGAAATATTAGAGGCAGTAACGACCACCTTAGATGCCATGGCTCATGGTGGCATTTACGATCAAATAGGCGGTGGTTTCCACCGTTATGCTACTGACCATCATTGGTTGGTGCCTCACTTTGAAAAAATGCTTTATAACCAAGCTCATCTGGCGCGAGTGTATTTACTGGCCTATGAGCTGACACAAGATGACGATTACGCCAGAGTGGCTCAACAAACCTTGGATTATGTGTTACGTGAGATGACATCTAAAGAAGGTGGTTTTTATTCGGCGACTGATGCAGACAGTGAGGGTGAAGAGGGCACCTTTTTTGTCTGGACTTTGACTGAAATAAAAGCACTGTTATCTGAAGATGACGCTGCCTTGGCCATAGATTTATATGACATATCTAAGGGTGGCAATTTTGAAGGTAAAAATATTCTTCATCTGCCGTTGAGCATAGCCGACTATGCCAAGAATAATCAGCTAGAACAAACAGCGTTGTTGGCAAACGTCGATAACATCATTAAGCAACTTTATGACCATAGATTAACGCGTATATCACCGCTACGAGACAATAAAGTTATTACCGCTTGGAATGGTATGCTGAGCACTACCTTGGCTTTAGCCAGTCAAATATTGTCAGAAGACAGCTATTTAGAGGCTGCTATTCGAAATATAAACTTCATCTGGCAAAACAGACAGGCTGCTGGTGAGAAATTACACCGTGTCTCCATGCACGGTCATTCCTCGATTGATGCTACCCAAGAAGATTATGCTTATTATGCCGAAGCGTTACTCGCTTTGTATGATCATACTCA
Organism: Gammaproteobacteria bacterium; assembly: GCA_002400805.1. Next base: position 2,066 of record NVRG01000017.1, on the reverse strand, counting down.
AGATGACGTATGGTTAAACCGTGGCCAAATAATAACGGATGAAATGTTATCTCTGTTCTGGGATGCAGAAACGGGCGGCTTCTTCATGAATGCTGAAAGTGATGTACCGGTGATGGCAAGGCTTAAGCAAAGTAATGACGGTGCTATCCCATCCGGTAATTCGGTGGCGTTAAACGTATTAGTTAAGTTAGCACAGCGCACAGATAAGTTTGAGTATGAGGCCAAAGCAAATGCAATACTCGCGACCTTCTCAGAAAAAATCATCACCAGCCCAGCCGCCTATGGCTATATGTTATTAGGTGCAAGTAACTTATTGGCAGGGGAAACAACTGCACAACAATATGCGGCAAAAGGCGCGGTATCAATTTTGGCTGAGCTTAATGATGATGAGTTGTTATTGTCATTGACGATTAAAGAAGGTTGGCATATCAATGCTCATCAACCTAAGGATGAAGATTTAATACCCACGAAAGTGAGTCTAGCCAATAATAAAACATGGCAGATTGAAGAGGTTATTTATCCTAAAGCAATAGAAAAACGGCTAAATTTCAGTCAACAAACCTTAGCTTTATATGAAGGTGAAAGCCAAATAAAAATGACGGTATTAGCCAAGGAAGACAATAAAGCAGCCTTTATCCCAGTTGAGCTAGAACTCCAAGCATGCAACGAACACGTGTGTTTAGCACCAGAGGTGATTAGGTTTAAGTTGATAAAGTGATGCCATGGTGTTGATTGCCGTGTCTTGTTTAAAAAATTGAGGTTGGTAACACCAGTCATCCTTTATTCATACGGAACGTATTTACTGCTATCATCGGTTGATAATAAAAAGTTAAATCAAGATACATCAATCAAGGGAAGACTATGTCGAATGATAAGCCGCTGAATCCTGTATCCATTAGCTATTCAGGACCGAGCTTACTCAGTATGCCAATACTGAATAAGGGATTRGCATTYAGTGAYGAAGAGCGTGAAGAGTTTAAYCTRACCGGCCTGTTACCWCGYCGCCAAGAAACCATCGAACARCAAGTCGCCCGAGCCTACCAACAATATTCCAGYTTTGACGAYSCGCTCAACAAACATATCTATCTACGTGCCACYCAAGATAAAAATGAAACCYTATTTTATCGATTGATATTAGATCATATCGATGAAATGATGCCSATCATWTAYACCCCAACCGTWGGKGARGCATGCGAGCGTTTTTCAGAGATCTACCGYAATCATCGTGGTTTRTTTATTGCCTATCCYGATCGMRATAAAATCGATGAAATGCTTGAGCATGTTACTAAAGAACATATCAAAGTCATTGTRGTSACMGATGGTAGTCGTATTTTAGGRTTRGGKGAYCAAGGCATWGGTGGMATGGGYATWCCYATTGGTAAACTGTCCTTATACACCGCCTGTGGTGGCATCAGCCCTGCATATACCTTACCGATCACCTTGGATGTCGGTACCAATAACCAAGACTTATTGAAAGATCCCTTTTATATGGGCTGGCATCACCAACGTATAGACGCTGATGAATATAAAGAATTTATTGATTTATTTGTCCAAGCAGTGAAAAAACGCTGGCCAGAAGTATTATTGCAATTTGAAGATTTTGAGCAAAAACATGCCTTGCCATTATTAAATCGTTATAAAGATGAAATTTGTTGTTTTAACGATGATATTCAAGGCACTGCCTCAGTAACAGTGGGCACCTTGTTAGCCGCCTGCCATTCAAAAAATGCCAAATTGTCTGAACAAAACATCGTCTTCTTAGGCGCTGGTGCCGCGGGTTGTGGCATCGCCGAGCAAATTGTGGCTCAAATGTGCGTTGAAGGTTTAACTGAGCAACAAGCACGCAGTCAGATCTTTATGGTGGGCCGTTTTGGTTTAATTACCCAAGACACGGTAACGGTTGCCGACTTCCAACAAGCTTTCGTACATAGCCGAAACTCATTGGAAGCTTGGGAATTTAGCGGTGTATTCCCATCATTACAAGAAACCATATTCAATGCTAAAGCCGGTATCTTAATCGGTGTTTCAGGCCAACCAGGTTTGTTCACTAAAGAGGTGATTAAAAC
>NVRG01000016.1 GCA_002400805.1 Gammaproteobacteria bacterium | reverse complement strand
CCCCCATGAAGCTAAGCCGGAATGAGCTTTGTTTTTGCGGCAGCGGGAAAAAGCTAAAGCGTTGCCACTTACAATAACTTACCCACCTATATAACGCTTGTATTACCGCGTTTTAGTCAGTGATCTTCCGCGTGAGTAAGGTACAAGGTCAGACCTATCAAGGCGATGCCACCCGCAAGGGCAAGCAAGTCTAAGGGAACATGGAAATCCATCGAAATAGCATGCTCAAAAAAGTTCACAATCAAAATCATGATTATCACTCGGCCTAGACGTGTTTTTAAATCATCAAGGCTGTGAATCGCTAAAACAGAAGGGGTTTCTGACGACTCTGCTTGTTCGATTTTGCTAATGAATAACTCATACAAWCCCAAGGAAAATATAAGTAARACYGTTGCCAGTAAATAGCCATCAATTATTTCAACAACATGCGTCACGGTTTCTGCTCGAAAATCTTTRCGAGCTTCGCCAACCAAGTCMGCCGACAGGTAGTCACCTAAGTGAGTAACTAGRAAGAARGCATCYACTGWAGCCATAAAAAACATGGCAAAGGCAGTMACTAAACTTGCAATAACCGCAACAATAACGACAAAACGACTATTCCATAGCGCAGTTTCAAACATTCGTTCCATAAAGTTTCTCGATTAAACCTAAGATTTAGGCTGCTTGCACAGGAATAGAATGACCCATACGGATAATGTCATTATTTTCATCTAAATAGACCAAGGTAGGCTTAAAGCTTGCCACTTCTTTTTCATCCATACTGCTGTATGCACAAATGATAATGCGGTCTCCAGGCGACGCTTTATGCGCTGCTGCACCATTGACTGAAATGATATTTGAACCATCTTCCGCTCGAATTGCATAGGTGGTAAAACGCTCACCATTGGCAATATTATAGATTTGGATTTGTTCGTATTCGTGAATTCCAGCGGCTTCAAGCAATTTGCCATCTATCGCACACGAACCTTCATATTCCAGTTCAGAGTGAGTCACACAGGCACGATGTAATTTTGTTTTTAATAAAGTCAGTTGCATATCCGACGATCAGTAAAGTAGCTAATGCGATATTATCGCTTTTTAGCCTTCATCAAGCAAGATTACAGGCGATATTATCAATCAACCGTGCCTTTCCTAGATAGGCAGCAGCCAGAATTCTAAGATTAGTATCCTCAGCATGAACAAGATCTAAATTTTCAGCTTGTCGAATTTCTACATAGTCTGGCTTAAAGCCGGCTAACGTGAGTTTTTCTACCGCTTGTTGCTGCAAACCTTTAAAGTCCTGCTCTCCTTGTTCAAGCTGATGTTTTAGCTCGATTAAGGTTTGATACAAAACAGAAGCCTTTTTACGTTCAGAATCAGTCAAATACTGGTTGCGTGAACTCATTGCTAGGCCGGATTCTTCTCGAAGTGTCTCAGAACCTATTACTTCAATAGGTAAATTTAAATCTAAGACCAGCTTTTTAATTAATAACAATTGTTGGTAATCTTTTTCGCCAAATATGGCAATATCAGCTTGCACCAAATTGAACAACTTACTCACTACGGTCGCCACGCCATCAAAGTGACCCGGTCGGTTCTTGCCACAAAGTTTGTCATCCATCCCTGGTACGACGACCGTACTATGCGCTTTCATGCCCTGTGGATACATCACGTCTACTTTAGGAGCAAAAACGAGATCACATCCCACTGACATCAATTGCTTAATATCAGCATCCAGCGTTCTGGGATAGACGGATAAATCAGCTTGGTCATCAAACTGTAAGGGATTAACAAAAATACTGACAATAACTTTATCTGCCAGCTCCCGTGCTTTTTTTACTAGCGATAAATGRCCCTGATGCAAATTYCCCATAGTRGGCACAAAGGCAATGATTTTATGTYGATCTCGCCATGCCTTTACCTGCGCCCGTAACGCAGTCACTGTTTCAACCCGTTGCATTAATACTGTTGTTCAGCTGAGGGAAAGGCACCTGACTTCACGTCTTGTACATAGTTAGCAATCGCTGCAGGGATCGCACCGGCATCGGCTAAAAAGTCATGGCTAAACCGAGGACGTTTGCCCGGTGTGATGCCTAACATGTCATACAAGACTAATACTTGGCCATCACAGTCATGACCAGCGCCTATGCCTATGACTGGAATATTAACTGCCGCTGTTACTCGTGCACCTAGGTCAGCGGGCACACATTCAAGTACTAATATATCCGCCCCTGCATCTTGCAATATTTTTGCATCATCAACTAACTGCTGGGCATGTTCTTCGTCACGCCCTTGTACTCGGTAACCGCCAAGGCGATGTACTGATTGAGGGAGTAATCCTAAATGGGCACATACCGGAATACCACGTTCAACTAGTTGTTTAACGGTATCAACGACAACGGCGCCACCTTCAAGTTTGACCATTTGAGCGCCACCCTCAGCCATCAAGCGGGCGGCATTCATAATGGCTTGTTCTGGGTTGGCATAACTCATAAACGGCATATCAGCGATAACAAATGCTTTTTCGCTACCTCGTACAACATTACGTGTGTGATAGACCATATCGTCGACCGTCACCGGCAAGGTACTTTCTTGACCTTGAATCACCATGCCCAGTGAATCTCCCACTAAAATAATATCGATACCGGCTTGTTCAAGTACATGACTGAAACTCGCATCATAGGCCGTTAATACAGCAATTTTATTTTGCTCTGCTTTCATTTTTCGCAGGCTGGTTAAATTTATGCGACTCATATTAACTCCCTTTTACTGGCAGCGGGTTGTAATACTGACGACCACTTTGAATATTGCTAATTTGCTCTAACAAGTTTTGATAATCCTGCTCGCTATTCACTAAATCAATTTGTTCTGCGTTAACAATCAATAAGGCTGAATCTTCGTAATAGTGAAAAAAGTCGGCATAGCCATCCGCCAATCGTTTCAAATAAGCATCTTCTATACGTTGTTCATAACCGATGCCACGTTGTGATACTCGAGATTTTAAAACGGGCAGTGATGCTTGTAAATAAATCACTAAGTCTGGCGTGCGATGATCCATGGTGAGATTGTCATAGACCATATTATATAAAGCCAACTCATCATCATCGAGGGTGATCTGCGCAAACAGACGATCCTTCTCCACCATAAAATCAGCTATCTGCATCGTTGAAAACAGATCATCTTGTTGCAAACTCTTGCTTAACTTCACTCGCTGCATCAAAAAGCTCAGCTGTGTGGGGAGTGCTGACTGCTGTGGATTTAAATAAAATTTCTCTAAAAAAGGATTATTCTCCGGCTGTTCCAATAATAATGTGCCAGAAAAGCTGTCAGCCAAACGTTTAACCAAGTGGGTTTTACCCACACCAATTGGTCCTTCAACTACAATATATTGATGTGGTATAGCGTTCATAAACCTATCTTTTCCACTTGTTGCAGCCCATCTCGCGGACAGTGTTTAACTAACTGTTCAACCTTGCCGATACTTGGTATCACTAACTGCTCATCGAGTTCTGCCAACGGATAAAGGACAAAAGCCCGCGTTGCTATTCCGGGGTGCGGCACGGTTAACCGTTCATCACTGATAACCACATCGCCATACACCAGTAAATCTAAATCTAATGTACGCTCGCCCCAATGACGTTTACGAATGCGTCCATGTTGTTGTTCAATTTTCTGTAAGTGGTCTAACAACAGATGAGGAGCGAGTTCCGTGTCCAATTCAATCACAGCATTAATATAATCCGGCTGATCTTGCGGCCCCATCGGCGGACTTTTATATAAGGATGAACAGGCAATAAACTTCGTCTCAGACATTAACTGCATATCTTTCACGGCTGTTTTAATCTGTTCGAGCGGTCGTTCTAAATTACTTCCTAAACCGATAAATACGCGCATTAATCACTCTTTACCACAGGTTTTTTACGACGGCGACGGCGAGGACGCTTCTTAGCTCCACCCGCTGACGCAGGTAAGGCATTAATCATCTTTTGCTGTTCAGCTTCATCTTGTTCTTGGAATAAAGTCCACCATTCAGCCAACTCTTCCAACGCTTCTCCCGATTCATTACGCAATAGTAGGAAATCGTAACCTGCTCTAAATTTTGGATGTGCTAACGACCGAAATGCACGTTTACCCAGTCGCTGAGTTAATCGTATTTGTAATACCCAAATATCACGTGTCACCAAGGTAAAACGTTTCGGTATGGCAACACGTTGAACTTGTTCAGCAATCACTTCTGACGCCGCACGTTGTAATGCTGGGATAGCAGGAATGTTGTTGGCCATATAATCTTGCCAACGTTGCCTTACCGGCTCCCATAATAACGCTGCAAACAAAAAAGCCGGAGTCACAGGTTTATTATCTTCAATACGTTTATCGGTATTTTCTAACGCTTTGGTTAATAAAATCCGGGGATAACCATCCTGTTCTTCATGCAATAACGCGTCTGTCTGCGGGAATAAATGCTCAAATACACCATAGTGGTTCAAGAGTTCATTGGTGACCGCGGCATTGCCACTTAAATATAATTTTAACGTCTCATCAAATAAGCGCGCTGCTGGAATATCCCTTAATAATCCCGCTAATTTGGGTATCCACGCCTCGGTGTCATCATCCATTACGAGGCCGAGTTTACCCATAAAGCGAATGGCCCTGAGTATTCGCACAGGATCTTCACGATAGCGTGTTTCTACATCACCAATTAATCGAATTTTTCCCGCCTGAAGATCAGCAAGTCCATCGGTGTAATCAACAATCGAAAAGTCTTGAATATTGTAATACAGGGCATTAATGGTGAAATCACGTCGCCAAGCATCTTGTTCTAAGGTGCCGTAGACATTGTCTCGTACAATCCGCCCTTGCGCATCAACGTGCTGCTCGGCTTCAGGCGGTGCTCTGAAGGTCGCGACTTCAATCACTTCACGACCAAAGCGGACATGAACCAGTTTAAATCGTCGGCCAATCAAACGACTGCGTTTAAATACCTTATGTACCTGCTCTGGTGAAGCATTGGTTGCCACATCAAAGTCTTTAGGTTCATAGCCCAGCAATAAATCGCGTACACAGCCACCCACTAAATAAGCGTCATAGCCCGCCTCTTTCAAGCCATACAATACTTTCAACGCGGCAGAACTAATCTGAGAGCGGGAAATCGTATGGTCAGGTCGAGGAATGATTAATGGAGCACGCTGCGGTGGCGAGGATTTACCATTTTTCTTCGTTTTATACTTTCTTAGTTTAGAAAAGATTTTATTTAGCGATAACATAAGTCGAGAATAATACCATGCTTCTTCTTATAACGAGCCATCCAGCATCGTGAAAATAGACTAGGGTCTGTTGAACAGACACTCATTATTTCATCGCCAACTGTACGGGTTTGAAAGATTGTCGGTGAATGATAGTCGGCCCCAATTCCATTAACGCTTGTCGATGTAATTGAGTTGGATACCCCTTATGTTTGGCAAAGCCATAGCCGGGATGAATTTCGTCCATTATCACCATTTCTCTATCACGCGCTACTTTCGCTAAGATAGAAGCCGCGGCAATAGCTGGTTCAGATTGATCACCTTTGATAATTGTGGTGACCGGACAGGCTAAGTTTGGTGCCTGATTACCATCAACCAGCGCATGTGTTGGGCTGATAGCTAAACCCTCTACTGCTCGCTTCATTGCCAGCAAAGTTGCTTGCAGAATATTCAGCTGATCGATCTCCTCCGGTTCAGCTCGTCCTAAGGACCAGGCAAGTGCGTGTTGCTTAATAATGCCCTCTAGTTTCTCGCGACGTTTCTCCGACAACTTCTTTGAATCATCTAAACCTTCAATAGGATTATTGTCATCCAGTATCACTGCAGCAGTGACCACTGGCCCGGCTAAGGGGCCTCGTCCTACTTCATCTACACCGGCTATAAATATTTGTATTGTCATGATTCGTTAATCCAGCATGTTTATTATTTGTTGAGCGGCATTATGTGCACCACCAGCAGGACCGAGTGCAGTGAGCACTTGTTGGCGAATTTTTTCAGCTTGAGCTTTACTACCTGGTCGAATCATCAAATTTGAGATTTCCTGTTCTAACCGTTCCACCGTGACATCATCTTGCAGTAATTCCAGTATCAGCGGTTCACCAGAGATGATGTTGCACAATCCCACATAGGGAATTTTTACTAGCCGTTTTAAGATGCGATAGGTCATCGGCGCGACACGATAAACAATAAAATGTGGCACACCTAATAAAGCAATTTCTAGGGTCACCGTCCCGGATGCCGCGACAATAACATCACAACTTTTAGTAAAGTCATAGAAATCACCTTCGACCACTTTTATTGGAACTTTTGTCTGACGCAATAATGGTTTGAGCGATTCTAAATCCAGTCCAGGCGCTAATGGCAAAGCGATGCTGACATCAAAGTGACGTTGATGAACTTTCTCTGCTGCGGCAATCATTATTGGCAATAAGGCTTCAACTTCACTGCGTCGACTGCCGGGGAACAAACCGATAACGCGATGATCAGGGTCGAAATCAAATTTTTGTTTCGCCTGCTTAGTGGTGAGCTTAGTATTGACGGCATCAACTAAAGGATGGCCAACGCATGATACGGGTACCGCTGCCTTTTCATAAATGGGCACTTCAAAAGGAAACAATACCGCCATATGATCAACGTAACGTTTTACCTTTTTAACGCGACCAGCACGCCACGCCCAAACTTTGGGACTAATGTAATACAACACCGGTATTTGCAATTTTTTAGCTACTTTAGCTAACTTTAAATTAAAACCGGGGTAGTCAACCAAAACCAATAAATCCGGTCGGTCATTTTCTAGCTCAGTCACCAGTTGATTAAATATCTTTTTAATCTGACGATAACGTTTCAATACTTCGACTAAGCCCATCACCGCCAATTCGGAGAAATCGACCTTAATATCAGCACCCGCTGCTCGCATGCTGTCGCCACCAATGCCTGACACTTGAATATCGGGTGCCATTTTTTTGAGCTCAGCGAGCATTCGGCCCGCATGTGCATCTCCAGATGCTTCGCCCGCTATAACAACAATTTTGCTGGTCTTGCTCAAGTCTGCTCTTCCTCAGAATACCCCACTAATTCCAAGCCAAAACCAGACAAGCCGGTTAGTTTTGTTGGTGTGCCGATAACGCGCATTTTTTTCACACCTAGATCAGACAATATTTGCGCACCCACACCAAAGGTTCGCAGGTCCCATGTCGATTTTGTTATTGGACTTACCGCGCCCAAATCCTGCTGTTGGTATTGGGCAATCTTTGTTGCTAATTGTTTACTTTGTTGCGGCTGACGCAAAACAACTAAAACACCGTTTCCTGCTTGTTGAATTTGAGTCATTACTTTAGGTAACGGCCAATGGCTAGGCTCGCGTGTTGCACCCAATAAGTCACTTAAGGGATCGGCCATATGCACTCGCACCAACACTTCTTCTTCAGGATTGATGTCACCGACAACCATGGCCAAATGTACCTGACCATTTACCGTATCTTGAAAACTATATAACTGAAACTCGCCATATTCAGTTGGCATCGTACATTGAGACAATCGGGTTACCGTCATTTCATTTTCTAATCGGTAGCTTATTAAATCAGCAATCGTACCTATTTTAAGCTCATGTGTTTCGGCAAATTTTTCTAGATCTGGACGGCGAGCCATGCTGCCATCTTCATTTAGAATTTCTACAATAACCGCAGAAGGATCTTTACCTGCCAGTTGTGCTAAATCGCAGCCCGCTTCTGTGTGGCCTGCACGGGTTAATACCCCACCAGCTTGTGCTTTTAAAGGAAAAATATGTCCGGGTTGAACAAGGTCTTCTGGTTTGGCATTAGCCGTGACTGCAGCTTGAATAGTTAAGGCTCGATCTGCTGCAGAAATACCTGTGGTGACCCCTTCAGCAGCTTCAATTGAAATTGTAAAGTTGGTTGCATAGGCGGTCTGGTTATCCGAAACCATCAACGGTAATCGTAATTGTTTACAGCGCTCATCGGTCAGCGTGAGACAAATGAGCCCTCGGCCAAAACGAGCCATAAAGTTAACGGCTTCAGCGGTGACACTTTCAGCCGCCATTACCAAGTCGCCCTCATTCTCACGATCTTCATCATCCATAATGATGACCATTTTACCTAGTCTCAAATCGTCGAGAATTTCAGCTGTTGTATTTAATTTCATTAGTTAATGAATCCATGTTTTAAGAGCGTATCTCGAGTGACACCGGTATCAGTGTCCGGTAATAAACGCTCCAAATAACGAGCGATCAAGTCGACCTCTAGGTTAACTTTGCTTCCTATTTGATAGTGGCTAATGATTGTTTCCTGCATGGTATGAGGAATTATATTCACTTCAAACCATTGCTCTCCAACCTTATTCACCGTCAGACTCACGCCATCAATACAGATCGAGCCTTTTTCAGCGATATAACGTTCTAGACCCGTTGGAATTTCAATGCGAAATTGAGTCGATCGCGCTGATGCCTGCATCGAAATCACACTGCCAAGCCCATCAACATGACCACTAACAAAATGACCGCCCAATCGCTCCCCTACGGCTAATGCTTTTTCAAGATTAACGTCTGAGGCTGTTTTTATAATGCCAAGACTGGTACGCTCAAGACTTTCGCGTGAGACATCAAAACTTAAGATGGCCGCATCAATTTTAACAACCGTCAAACAGACGCCATTAATAGCGATGCTATCGCCTAAAACAACATCTGTAAGATCTAAGCCTTGTGTTGCCACCTGTAAGCTCAAGTCCCCACCTTTGGGTTGTACCGCTTCAATCTTACCAATTGCAGCAATAATGCCGGTAAACATATCTCTAAAGATCCTCTCTATTGTGGTTTTGCAGTAATCCGCCAGTCACGCCCAACGGCAGATATATCAGTTATCTGTAATTCAACGTTTTGGGCCATGGTTTTAATGTCAGGTAAATGGAATAAACCATTGGCCCCATTACCCATTAATTTTGGTGCCATATAGATCACCAATTCATCAATCAACTGCTCTGATAACAATGCACCATTTAATACTGGGCCGGCTTCAACCATCACTTCATTAATGCCGTGAGCCGCTAAATTTGTCATTAATGCAGATAAATCAACTTGATCATTTGTTCCGGGCAAGGTGATTATTTTTGCCGGTAACAAGGTTGATGGATTTTCAACTGTCGTGGCAATTAACACCTTCCCCTTATTATCAAACAAACCGGCATTTATTGGCGTGCGTAACTGACTGTCTACCACTACACGTAGCGGCTGTCTTACCTTCATATTTGATGGATACCAATCGGCGCCATCAGGACGAACAGTCAATGCAGGATCATCCGCTAATACCGTGCTAATTCCTGTCAAAATCGCTGAGCTCCGCGCCCGTAATTTTTGCACATCAAGTCTGGCTTCTGGACCAGTAATCCACTTGCTTTCACCAGTAGCCATCGCCGTTCGACCATCTAGACTCATCGCCAGTTTACTACGTACATAAGGCCGCTTAGTTCGCATGCGTTTACAGAAACCAGGATTAATGTCTTCTGCCTGTTGCTTGAGCATGCCTACGATAACTTCAATGCCTGCATCTTCTAACCTGGCAATACCTGTACCCGCTACCACAGGATTAGGATCAGTCATCGCAACAAAAATACGCTTGATACCGGACTTAATTAATGAATCGGCACACGGCGGTGTCCGACCAAAATGACTACAGGGTTCCAAAGTCACATAACAATCTGCACCCTTTGCTTGTTTTCCAGCAGCGGATAAAGCATTAACTTCGGCATGCGCTTCACCTGCTCGTTGGTGCCAGCCCTCGCCAACAATGTTGCCAGCATTAACAATGACACAGCCTACCCGGGGATTGGGGCACGTTGTAAAAAGACCGCGTTCTGCTAATTGTAAAGCCCGGGCCATATAACGTTCATGATCAGACATGGTTAAGTATTGTTTTGACGATTCCTGCAGCGTGGGCATACGTGTGCTCCATCTTCATGCATCCAATCTAATTGCAGCGCGTCATCTAAAGATCCTTCAAACCAAGATCGACCATCGGTAACACGTCGGCCTTCTGCATCACCACGCTGAGTACTTCTTTTTTGTTCAATATAACGAATTCCCTGAGGGTTGCATATATCACAAAAGATAATCACTCTAAGCATGTTCTTAATCCTTGGTTATTGCTTCTGACGAACTTTCCATTCGCTCAATTTCTTCACGAAAGGCATTTACATCTTGGAAACTGCGATATACAGAGGCAAAACGTACATAGGCTACTTCATCTAAATCACGCAAAGCATCCATGACCCAATCGCCTACTAAGCGACTCTCAACTTCACGTTCGCCAGTGGCACGCAAGCGATGAATGATGCCTTTTACCGCCGTATCAACCGCATCGATACTGACCGGTCTTTTTTCTAAGGCACGTACAAAACCTGCTCGTAATTTGTCTTCATCAAACAATGCCCGAGATTGATCCCGTTTGATCAACCTCGGCAAAGTCAGTTCTGCCGTTTCATAAGTAGTGAACCGTTCATTACATTCACTACACATGCGTCGTCGCCGAATAGCATCGCCCTCGGCTGACAGCCGCGAGTCGATTACTTTAGAATCATCAGCACCACAAAATGGACAACGCATTGTTTATTTCAGCCTATGTTATGAGTAAACAGGTAAACGGTGACACACGGCCAATACTTTAGCTTTAACATCGTTCATCACAGACTCATCACCTTGGCTATCAATCACATCACACATCCAAGTAGCAAGGTCGGTACATTCTTGCTCTTCAAAGCCACGAGTAGTGACTGCAGGTGTACCAACACGAATACCTGAGGTGACAAATGGTGACTGAGGATCATTCGGCACGGCATTTTTATTAACCGTAATATTAGCATCGCCTAACCAAGCATCTACTTCTTTACCTGTTAAACCTGCTTCGATGAAACTCACCAAGAAAAGATGATCATCGGTACCTTTAGACACCACATCATAACCACGGTCTAGAAAAACAGTGGCCATGGCACGGGCATTTTCAACCACTTGTTTTTGGTAGGTTTTGAACTCAGGTAACATCGCTTCTTTGAACGCAACCGCTTTAGCCGCAATCACATGCATTAAAGGGCCACCTTGGAAACCAGGGAATACCGCAGAGTTTAATTTCTTCTCAATCTCAGCATTTGCTTTAGCCAAAATCAAACCACCACGAGGGCCACGTAATGTTTTATGTGTYGTTGTSGTGGTGACGTCAGCAATGTTSACTGGRCTWGGATAGAYRCCYGCWGCCACTAAACCWGCRACRTGKGCCATATCRACTAATAAATAMGCRCCAATAGARTCWGCWATATCACGGAAACGCTGCCAATCAACAATACGTGARTAAGCAGARAAACCYGCTAYTACCATYTTAGGTTTATGYTCGTTAGCYAAWCGTTCCACTTCATCATARTCAATTTCACCCGTTTCAGTGTTTATGCCATATGAAACAGAATTATAAATTTTACCKGAAGCACTGACTTTAGAACCRTGAGTTAAGTGACCACCGTGTGCCAAGCTCATGCCGAGAATAGTATCGCCTGGTTGYAAYAAAGCTAAATAAACCGCTGCATTTGCTTGTGAACCAGAATGTGGTTGCACATTGGCATAGTCCGCACCAAACAATTCTTTAGCGCGATCGATGGCTAATGTTTCCGCTTTGTCTACATGTTCACAGCCGCCGTAATAACGTTTGCCAGGGTAACCTTCTGCATACTTATTGGTTAAAGAAGAGCCTTGCGCTTCCATAACACGTGGGCTGGCATAGTTTTCAGAAGCGATCAGTTCAATATGATCTTCTTGACGTTGATTTTCTGCTTCAATCGCCTGTAGAAGCTCATCATCAAAACCAGCAATGGCCATGTTTTTCTTGTACACAGTATTCCCCTGTTTCTACTGTAAAATAAGGGCATATTCTATATCACTACGTCATAAGCTTCTATGGTATAGCTCCTTTTTTATCAACACATTTTGGAATCAAATAACGATGAACATTGCATTATTAGGCACAGGCTTGATGGGACAAGCTCTAGTTGAGCATTTGCTTAATCAAAATCAACAGATAACGGTGTTTAACCGCAGTGCTGAAAAAGCCGAAAAATTAATCGCACTAGGTGCCCAACTTGCAACAACTGCGCAAGCCGCGCTGATAGCCAGTGATTTTTGTATCCTGATGTTAAGTGATGCCAGTGCCATAGACCAAGTCTTAAATAGCATTTCAGCTGAGACATTCAATAATAAAACAATTATTCAAATGGGCACCATTGCACCAGAAGAATCTCGGCAGTTTTCCCGACGAATCACAGAATCAGGTGGTCGTTATCTTGAGTGTCCTGTACTAGGCAGCTTGCCTGAAGCCAGAGCGGGCACATTGATATTAATGGCGGCCGGAAATGAAGATGATTACCAACGCGCATTACCACTACTCAATTTAATGGGTAAAGATCCACAATACATTGGCAGTACAGGTCAGGGAGCGACTGTTAAGCTAGCAATGAACCAGCTTATCGCTGGTTTGACTGCCAGTTTTGCCTTAAGTCTGGCCTTAGTAGAAAAAGAAGGCATACAAACTGAACAATTTATGAAAATAGTGCGTGACAGTGCGCTTTATGCCCC
>NVRG01000015.1 GCA_002400805.1 Gammaproteobacteria bacterium | reverse complement strand
TCGCCACGTGCTGGCAAGTGAAACAGCCATCACTGAACCGAGTGATGATACCCATGTCGTCATTTTTTATGATATTACTGAACGTAAGCAAGCTGAGGAACAATTACGTTTATCAGGTCGTGTCTTTAATGAAGCGCATGAAGGCATTATCATCACCGATACACAAATCCGTATCGTGGATGTAAACCCTGCTTTTTGCAAAATATCGGGTTATGACCGCAGTGACATTATTGGTAAAAACCCAAGGGTTTTACAGTCAAACAAACATGAACCTGAGTTCTACCAAAACATGTTGACCATTTTGCAACAACAAGGTCATTGGCAGGGGGAAGTATGGAACCGCAAAAAGAATGGCGAGCACTATGCAACCCTGTTAAGTATTTCAACTCTACTCGACGACGATGGTGAAGCAATACATTATCTCGCGCTATTTTCTGATATCACTCAAAGCAAGCAACAACAACAAACGCTAGAAATGATGGCTCATTATGATGTCTTGACTCAGCTGCCAAACCGCACCTTATTTGCYGATCGTTTTAATCTTGCCATTGCCCATAGYAARCGTAATAACAGTTTATTAGCGGTWGTMTTCCTCGATCTCGACAACTTCAAACCGGTCAATGAYAACTATGGYCATGAAATTGGCGATCAACTTTTAGTTGAGGTCGCTCAACGTATCAAAGCTAATATCAGAGAAGAAGATACGGCCTCACGCTTAGGCGGTGATGAATTTGTCTTATTATTAAACGAAATTCAATCAACACAACATGGTGAAGAACTTGTAGATCGTGTGCATAAAGCAATTTCAGCACCCTATAAAATTAATGATATAACCATCACGATCAGTGCCAGCAGTGGCATTACCTTATTTCCACTCGATGATGCGGATGCCGACACTTTATTACGTCATGCCGATCAATCTATGTATCAAGCCAAATTGGCAGGACGAAATCGTCATCATATGTTTGATACCCTCCATGATCAGCAACTCAGTTTGCAGCATCATCAATTACAGTCTGTAGATGCCGGATTTAATGCCCAACAGTTCGTCTTGTTTTATCAACCTAAAATCAATATGCGGACTGGTGAAGTCCATGGTGCTGAAGCGCTAATTCGTTGGCTTCACCCTGAGCGTGGCTTGATTCCTCCATTATCATTTTTGCCTATCTTGGAAGGCACCGATCTAGAAATAAAAGTAGGAAACTGGGTCATCGATCAAGCTTTAAAACAACTTGATGAATGGCAACAACAGGGAATTAACATAGAAATTAGCGTGAATATTTCCTCTCATCACTTGCAGTGGGAAGGCTTTTATAACCAACTTGAGCAAGCCCTAAGTCACTACCCACAGCTATCTCCACACAATTTGCAACTTGAAATATTAGAGTCCAGTATCTTGAGTGACATTACCCTTATCTCCGGCACCCTAAAAGCATGTCGAAATAGCTTGGGAGTTCGCATCTCCTTAGATGATTTTGGTACCGGATATTCATCACTCATCCATCTGCGCCACTTGCCTGTTAATGTCGTCAAAATTGACCAAACCTTTGTCCGCGATCTTATTGATGATCCAAATGACTACACCATTGTCGATGGCATCATCGGTTTAACACAATCTTTCCACCATGAAGTCATTGCTGAAGGTGTCGAAACCACCACACATGGATTAATGTTAATGCTGCTAGGCTGTGATCACGCTCAAGGTTATGGCATTGCTCGCCCTATGCCGGCGACAGAATTTGAAACATGGTTCAATAATTACCAAGCTAATCAAGACTGGTTAGACTTTGCCTATTTGAACTTATCGCCAAGACAAAAACTGCTTACCTTACTCGCCATCGAAAGCAAACAATGGTTAAGTCGTTTGATTGCTACTTTAGAAACACCAACAGAAGAAATACCTCAATGGCCGGCGATCAATCATGATCAATCACTTTATGCTTTATGGTTAGGACAAGCGCATACTCAGCAGCTATTTGACCCCGACTGGATTGAGCGTGTAGAGCAAACGTTTAATCAACTTCATCAACTAGGAAAAGAAGCTAAAGAACAGTTTTTACACGGTCAAATTGAGCAAGCTCAAGCGGCGATACCTTACATCCAACAAACTTACGCAGTAATAGATGAATTATTAGAATATGCGGATTAACCACATACTGCCGCTACTTTTATAGCGAATCTAGTCCAAAACCTGCATCAGGATAAAATTATAGTGTTGATTCAACAGACAAATTGGCAAGCATTAAAAGGAAAAGCATATGGTTTAACGATGCCAACCTTGGTAGGTACCATCAATATAAATACCGATATTGACGTTGATTTAACAGCCATAAATAGTTTCATCGCCAATACAACAAGTCTAACTATCGATGTCCCAATATTTTCAGATCAAACACAGCAATCTAAAGCACGAAACTTGGTTGAAATTTTACTATTTTGGTTACATCAGATCCAACAACAAGCCAGACAACCTCTCTTTGAACATGGTCAGATTATAGGCGTACAAGCTTCAACTCAAACGGTTACTGGTGTTCAACTCGCATTACCTTACGTGCGTGCTCGAGCCACTATTGATGCCTTAAGTTGGCTGATTACCACTATCAATACCTTGAACAATACGAAAAATAGTGAAGAACTAAGCAAACACCAAACGCTAGCAACAAAAACGTGTGGGAGACTGATCTCAAAACTACAACGCCTATCCCCCTCTGGCAGCAATACGTTACGCTTTTTAAAAGCGGCTCATACGTTAGGGATGCCGTGGAGTAATGTTGCAGATAATGTCTTTGAGTTTGGTTACGGCATTAATCTTCGTTGGTTAGATAGTAGCTTTACCGATCAGACCTCGGTGATCGGCGCTCGTTTTGCACGTAACAAACAATTAACTGCCAATGCATTACGTAAGGCAGGATTGCCTGTGCCGCAACATTTTCCAGTCAATAGCGCTGACACAGCGGTTAAATTCGCCCAACGTTTAGGCTTCCCCGTTGTTATAAAACCAATGGATAAAGATCGCGGTCTTGGTGTCGCGGCAAACTTAAAAACGCCTGAGGAAGTTTGTAATGCCTTTTACAGTGCACGTAAAGTTTCAAGAAAAATTTTAGTTGAGAAACATATTGAAGGCCAAGATTACCGCCTCACCGTATTCAATGGCAAGATGATCTGGGCAATACTCCGAATGCCTGGTGGTGTGATTGGCAATGGCAAAGATACCGTTGCCTCATTAGTGGAAACGTTGAATGATGATCCACTTAGAGATCGACATATTCACTCGCCGCTTAAAACCTTGCACCTAAATGACGAAGCAAAAACATTACTTGCGGAGGTGAAATTAACAGAAAGTGATGTGCCCAAAAAAGGGCAGTTTATTCGTCTACGTCGTACTTCGAATATCAGTACCGGCGGTACACCAACCGCGGCAACCAATGTGCATCCAGATAATCAACGATTAGCTGAAAATGCAGCAAGGGCACTTAAATTAGACTTAGCTGGCATCGATCTAATCATTCCAGATATCAGCCAATCCTGGTTGCACACCGAATCCGCAATTTGTGAAGTTAATGCTCAACCACAATTAGGTGCAACAACTAATGCTGAAATTTATGCTGAAGTTTTATCCTCTTTAGTCAGCAATAACGGCCGCATACCTATCGTCTTAATTATTGGCGACCAAACAGCTATCCAGATAGCAAAACAGCTACAGATCCTGTGGCAGACAAGTGGAAAAAAAATCGCAATTGCATCCAACCAAGGCCTTTGGTTTAACGATACTCAGATTGCTAGGGCAGATACCGTACTCAACACAAGTAAGGCTGCTTTAAATACATCTACCGTTGAAGCGATAATCGCTGTAAGTAGTACCGCCGAAATAGAGAAAACTGGGTTAGCATTTGATCACTGTGATGTCGTGATTATTACCGACTATAACAACCGTCAGCCTTCAATGACCAAATGTTATCAAATGGTCCTTAGCCATAACATAAAAACAGTGATTACTAGCGAAGAACAAATCGTTGACTACGCTAAGAAACTAAACGTGAGCCATATTAAGCTTGTTTCAGAAAGTGACACTGATGCCTCAAATTCACTCATTGAAAAATTATCCCTAGCTGCAGCACAAGAATTAGCCATTCCTGTACAACAATAAGCTTTTCTACTATTGTCTCTCTATGGCACCAAGAGGTTATACCGATTTGTTTCAAACCCGTGGCGACAAGTATGAATCAGCCATGCAACAGTTTCCCCATGCCCGCGATCACGAATTTCAGCAAGCTGTCGACCTAATCAATTTCACGCAGGTAAATACCATCCTTGATGTGCCCGCAGGCGGTGGATATTTACAGCGCTACTTGCCCACAGACTGCCTCTATCACGCTCACGAACCTTGTTCTACATTTGGTCACTCTACAAATGATAGTGCTAATGATTTATTACCATTGCCCCATCAAGATGACACTATCGATGTCACTTTCAGCATTGCTGGAGTACATCACATTCAAAATAAACCATTATTATTTAATGAGATTGCACGTGTCATGGTGCCCCAAGGTCAATTGATACTTGCCGATGTGCATAAAAATTCGGCTGTGGCTTCTTTCTTAGATGACTTCGTCGGAAGCAATAATAGTACTGGCCATGACGGTATTTATATTGATGAGGCGACGTTGGATGTCCTAGCTTCTTCTGGATGGCGAGTCGTCTCGGCAAATCGAAAACCCGTTTATTGGTCATTTAAAGATGAGATCGCCATGGCTAATTTTTGTCGATCATTATTTGATTTACGTAATATTAGTAATGAAGGCATTATTTCAGCTATCGATGAAACCTTAGGCATCAAACACTTTGATGATAAGACCTGTATAAATTGGGAGTTATTCTATATAACCGCAATTCGCCAATAATACAGTTCTTTGGACATAAAAAAGCCGGAGACTGTTACCAGTCTCCGGCTTTTTAGATTATCTACGTATTAATCCTGCGATTAAAGCATGACCAATACTGCAACTAATACTGCAGTTAACACTAAGCTGCTTACAATAACACCGCGAACCGTTGTCATTGGACCTTGCTTGCCAACAATACCATTGATTTCAAGTGCAACAATAATCGCTAAAGCAGCCCATAAGCCAGTACCGCTTACAGCAGCACCATAACCTGCGCCTGACTGTGAAAAATGCGGACCAGCTAACATAGCAAAGACCATAGGGCCTGAGAATAAAGTGTTAGTACGTGACGCTAATAACGCTTTCGCACCCGCAGCAGGACCATCGCCCTCAACCATACCTAAAGCAATTTTTTGGTTTGGCCAAATGATTCCCCAAACATTAAGGAACATCAACGTACCCATAGTTGCGCCAGCAATAATAAATGGATTTAACCCACCCATTTTTTGTAGGCCGTACATCAAAACAAGACCAGTCACAAACGTAAACAATGCAGCCCAACGGAACCACCATAAAGCACTTGGTGCTAACTTAGCTTTTGCATCAGCAAGACCTTCAGCAGACGCTGATTTGAAATAACCGCCTTGAATAAAGTTAAAGTAATAAAGAATTCCTATCCAGGTAATACCAAATAGCAAGTGTCCCCAACGGGCAAGCATATTGACGATGATTTCGGGTTCCATAGTTCTATCCTATATTGATTGAGTTTCATGTATCACATGAGCCTATAATAATCGATTGCGCTTTACGCTTTTTATGAGCTGTAGCGGGAGATATCTTCGCTTATATCACCTATAAAAGTCAATTATCCAATACGACCATATAACCTTATACAACTGAGGGTTAAATTCGACGTATGCCTTGATAATCTTAGCGTTAACCGCTGAGTTTTCAATCACTAATTAAGCTACGTTGGGCTTAATTAGGCACAGCTTTTAATGAGCGCTAATAATTCGCGCGCTTAATCTTGGATAAATTATTGAGTGGATGTGTGGTGGCTATGGGTGGATTCGAACCACCGACCCCATCATTATGAGTGATGTGCTCTAACCAACTGAGCTACATAGCCTTTGTGAAGCAGGGGATTTTACGTTGATGAACAATAAATATCAAGCAATACCTGCGTTGTTTTAGACATTAAAACGGAAGTGCATTACGTCACCATCCTTAATGATGTAATCCTTGCCTTCTAAACGCCATTTACCTGCGTCTTTCGCACCTTGTTCACCGTTAAATTCAACAAAGTCGTCATAACTAACCACTTCGGCTCGAATAAAGCCTTTTTGGAAATCAGTGTGGATAACACCGGCACCTTCCGGGGCTGTCGCGCCAACTTGAACAGTCCAAGCTCGCACTTCTTGTACGCCCGCGGTAAAATAGGTCTGTAGACCTAATAACGAATAACCAGCTCGAATCACACGATTTAAGCCAGGCTCTTCTTGGCCAATTTCCTCTAAAAACTCCATTTTTTCAGCATCATCCAATTCAGCAATTTCAGATTCCATGGATGCACAGATAGCGACGACAATGGCATTTTCTTTTTCTGCTAATGCGGTGACTAAATCTAATGCTGCATTATTTTCAAAACCATCTTCTGCCACATTGGCGATATACATAGTTGGTTTAATGGTCAACAAATGCAATTCAGTTAACAAGGCAAGCTGATCTTCATCTAAACCCATGGAACGAACAGATTCACCTTGATCAAGGTGGTCACCCATTTCGATCAATAAGGCCAAACGCGCTTTGGCGATTTTATCGCCACCCTTGGCATCACGTGTCGTTTTAGTTATCGCTTTTTCGACACTTTCTAAATCGGCTAACGCCAATTCAGTATTGATCACTTCAATATCATCCAATGGCGAAATCTTACCTGCAACATGCACCACGTTTTCATCTTCAAAACAGCGAACAACATGAGCAATCGCATCTGTTTCACGGATATTAGCTAAAAATTTGTTGCCTAAACCTTCACCCTTAGATGCGCCGGCAACTAAACCTGCAATATCAACAAATTCCATCGTAGTGGGCAATACACGCTCTGGATTAACGATTTCTGCCAAACTATCTTGACGCGAATCTGGCACGGGTACGATGCCGACATTCGGTTCGATCGTACAAAATGGATAGTTTTGTGCTTCAATGCCTGCTTGCGTTAACGCATTGAATAAAGTTGATTTACCTACATTGGGTAGGCCAACGATGCCACATTTAAATCCCATGATTTGTTCCTATTGTGAATGTAGCCAGTGCATGGCTTTTTCTAAATCGTCTGACACAAGGTCAGATAAAACTCGAATCGAATCATCCATGGCAGACAAAATCAGCTGACGATCCGCTTGTGAAGGTTTACTTAATACATAATCTGATACTTGTCGGGCATCCCCAGGATGGGCAATACCTAAGCGACAACGGAGAAAATCTTTGCCACCTGTTTGAGCAATGATGTCACGCAAACCATTATGTCCACCATGACCACCACCACGTTTTAACCGGGCCGTGCCGACGGGTAAGTCTAGTTCATCGTGAATAACTAAAATATTGCTTGGAGGAATTTTATAAAAGTTGGCGAGCGCCGCTACCGATTGACCGCTACGATTCATAAACTTTAACGGTTTTAACAAAAACAGTTTATGTCCAGCAAGTTGGGCCTGGGCCAATTGGCCATGAAATTTGTTTTCAACCTTAAAGGTTGTTGCCAAATCATGAGCCAATTGGTCCAGCCACCAAAACCCGACATTATGTCGRGTGTGTTCATATTGAGGACCTGGATTGCCCAATCCGGCGATTAACCAGTTAGCCATATTWTRTCCTCAGAGAAACGACTTAGTCTTCAGTCGCTKCGTCTTCGCCTGCAGTTTCATCAGTTTCGTCAGTTTCTTCAACTTCWACGGCTGCACGTGGTGCATGAATGCTCACTACCGCTTGGTCATACGCTGAACGTTCACCTTCWGCTAGGCCTTCTTGGCTATGAGACAATGCAACTAAAGTCACACCGTTAGGCAATACAACTTCAGACAAGTGAATACTGCCATCCATTTCCATTTCCGACACATCAACTTCGATGTATTCAGGCAAGTCTTTTGGCAAACATGAAACTTCAGCATCAGTCATCAAGTGAGAAACTAGACCACCCTCTTTAACGCCTGGCGCTACATCTTCACCAATAAAGTGTAATGGCACTGACATGGTCATTGCATGGTTAGCATCAATACGTAAGAAATCAGCATGCATAATTCTCAAATCACTTGCTGGATGACGTTGCAGATCTTTTAATACTGCTTGTTGCTTTTTGCCATCAACCACAATGTCCAGAATGTGAGCATAAAATGCTTCTTCTGCTAAATGACGGAGGAACTTGTTATGATCCAATTCCAATGACACAGGTGCTTCATCACCACCGTAAATAATAGCTGGAACTTTGCCCGCATGACGTAGGCGGCGGCTCGCACCTTTCCCCTCGTCTGTACGTAGTTCAGCTTGAACTTCAAATAAATCTTTCATCATTTTCTCCAAAGAAATGAGTAATGTTTATTACCCATTAAAAATGCCACTTTATGCGGCGTTCTGTTATCCCCGCGACCAGAAATAACAACTAAGTCAGCTAAAATATTTAGCTTAATTAATCCATATATAAGGAGCTTACTGACTCCTCATTACTAATTCTATACATCGCTTCAGCTAACATTCCGGCAATGCTGAGCAGGCGAATTTTTGTGCATGCTTGTGCGTGTTTTTGTAAGGGAATAGTATCGGTGACCACCAACTCATCAAGCACTGAGTTTTCAATATTATCGACGGCAGCGCCGGACAAAATTGGGTGAGTACAATACGCGACCACTCGCGTGGCGCCTTTCTCTTTTAATGCGGCAGCGGCGGCACATAAGGTGCCTGCGGTATCAACCATATCGTCAATTATCACACAAACACGGCCTTCAACTTCACCAATAATATTCATCACCTTGGCCACATTGGCACGTGGGCGACGTTTATCAATAATGGCTAATTCCACTTCTAAATGTTTGGCCAAAGCACGCGCTCGTACTACACCGCCCACATCTGGGGATACCACCACTAAATCTTGATATTTATGTTTCCAGATATCGCCTAATAACACCGGAGAGGCATAGACATTATCAACGGGGCAATCAAAAAACCCTTGAATTTGGTCGGCATGTAAATCTACCGTTAATACTCGATCAGCACCTACACCGGTCAGCATATTAGCCACGACTTTTGCCGTGATGGCTACACGAGCAGAACGAGGACGACGATCTTGGCGTGAATAACCAAAGTAGGGAATAACTAAGGTAATACGTCTGGCCGAAGCACGACGAATTGCATCAATCATTACCATGAGTTCCATCAAGTTATCATTGGTCGGCATGCAAGTAGGCTGCACAATAAACACATCCTTACCGCGGACATTGTCTAGAATTTCAACCATGATTTCGCCATCGCTGAATTTTTCAACGGTTGCTTTACCAAGGGGGACATTAAGGAAACGGACGATATCTTTTGACAGCGTTTGATTAGCATTCCCTGTGAACACCATCATGCTGTTGTCAGTGGTACGTCGTTGTGCCTGAAGGAATCGATTTTTTGTCACGGTATTGGCGCCGAGAGTCGTATAAAAAGAACATAAAAGTGGCTGGGGTACCAGGATTCGAACCTGGGAATGCAAGGATCAAAACCTTGTGCCTTACCGCTTGGCGATACCCCAACAATTTACTCATTCTATCATTGAACAGTCTTTTCTGAACCACTTAATTTTATTAACTAAGCTTTAAATCAATGTAGCCAGTGGCGATTGATTACACGCTTTTGCCACAAAGCCCTGCCAATTTTCCGGCAAGTTATCTACTACCTGCTGTGCTTGCTGTTGATTATCAAAATCAGCAAATACACATGCGCCTGTTCCTGTCATTCTGGATTGCCCAAATTGCGCCAACCAATCCAAAGCGTCTGAAACAGATTGGTAGTGATGCCTCACTACATCTTCACAGACATTTCTGCCTTCCCCCGAAAGGAAGCGCGATATTGTTATCGGTTCACAATCACGTGTCAACTCAGGAGACGAAAATATTTCAGCCGTCGACACCTGGCAATCAGGAACAATGACGACATACCAAGGCTCTGCCGGTGAAATTGGGGTTAACTTTTCACCTACACCTTCTGCCCAAGCGGCGCTACCATGGATGAAAACCGGTACATCTGCGCCGAGCTCCAAGCCAATCTCGGCTAAATCAACGTTTGATAACTGACACTGCCAGAGTTCATTCAAGGCCACTAAGGTGGTTGCAGCATTAGAACTTCCGCCGCCTAAACCGCCACCCATGGGCAAACGTTTTGTTAATGAAATTTTGACACCTTGATTAACGCCCGCATATTGCTGCAACCTTTTAGCCGCACGCACAATTAAATTATCGTCATTATTAACACCCGCTATCGGCGTTAATAAATCGATGTCTAAGGCGCGAGTAATATCGAACTGCAAACTATCGCCGTAATCCAAAAACTGAAAAGCGGTCTGCAACTCATGATAACCATCTTCACGTTGACCGGTAATATGCAAAAACAAATTCAGTTTGGCAGGCGAAGGCCAATTTTTCATTCCGCTTTATCCCAATCTCTAATAATCAAACGTAAACTCACATCGGGATGTTTAATAAAAATCTTGGCTGGCAGGTAATATTGCTCAAAAGGCACATAACGTAAAATTTCAACTTCCCAGTCCTGTTGCTTTAAGTAAGTGATACGACCTTCAATATCTAACTCCATCGTATCTACCTTCTGTTTAGTAGCTGGCAGACCTCGCACCCAGTCACGTAAAGCACTGACAGGCATGCGTACACCTAAATGCTCCTCTAATAGCCTCTCAGGTGTGGTTGATGTGATCTTCTTGCCACCGGCCATGGTCAATACAACCTGTTGTTGATCACCCTTCAGTACGACCCCGCCCTGAGCAAAGGGGCCAGTTAAATTAATTTGAAACGCTCCCTGCTGTTCAGACCAACTGATGCCGGCATTCCATCCTTCTTTCCCTTGGGTAATCGCGGTGCGGCCTTTTATCGCCCAAGTAGTTAATGTCGCCAGCTTTTCTGAGCGTAATTGCCACAAAGCTTCCGGCGTATCAGGCGGTTTGTACCATATCGGTTTACACGCTGAAACCAAAACCAGCAAAGCGATCAGTGAAAATCTAACCACTAATTTAGTCATAAACCAAACCGGCGCATGGTATTCAACAATAATTGATTGTCTTTAGTTTGTTGCAAGCCTTTTTTCCACACTTGTTTTGCTTCTTCCTGCTTGCCTATCTGCCACAAGACTTCGCCTAAATGTGCCAAAAACTCTGCATCCGGTTGCACATCGGCGGCTTGGCGTAAATAACGCTCCGCAACGTGTAAATTGCCTAATCGATAATAAACCCAACCCAAACTATCAAGATAAAAAGGATCATTCGGTTTTAATTCCACCGCTTTTTTTATCAAAATTAAGGCTTCATCATGCCGATCAGTCCGATCGGTCAGGGTATAACCCAGCGCATTCAAAGCTTGAGTATTATCCGGATCCTTTTTCAATATCACCCGCAGATCTTGCTCTAAGACACTTAATCGATTTAGCGGTTCGGCTACCATGGCTCGGCCATACAATAGTTCAACCTCGCCTGGATACTGTACAAGTGCATCGGTATACAAATCGAAAGCCGCCTGATCCTGGTCTTGCTCTCTTAAAAAGCTCGCCTCAAACATGAAATATTGCACAGCATTATCAGGATTTTCTTTACGCAACAATTTCAGGTGATTTCGCGCTTTATCGATCTCACCTCGTTCAGCTAATAAGTTGATATAACGTCTCTGCGCTGATTGATAACGTGAACTATCTGCCGGCACCGAAGCAAACCAAATCAAAGCCTGATCAATCTGCTCGTTCACCTCTTCAGCTAAGCCCATAAAATAAGCCGCTTGTTTACCCCGATCGCCTTGTTTAACTAACTGGCTGAAAAATTTCTTCGCGGTTGCACCATCTTTCTCTTCCAATGCTAATAAACCAAGCGCAAACACCACCTCATCACTGTTAGGATTAGCCTGATGTAATTGTTCAAATACTTGTCGAGACTGCTGCGTTTTACCATTTTCACCTAAGGATTTAGCATAAGAAAAACGTAAATCATCGCTAATATCATCAGCCATCACTGCTTTGGCTAACATGGCTAATGCAACATCACCTTTACCTGTTCGTTGTAATATTTCTGCTTTTAAAACCAGAGCCTCTTCACGCTTTGGCTGCTGCTCTAACACCGCATCAACGGCTTTCAATCCATCCGCATAAGATTTATAAAATGCCGCTAATTTTGCATAAGCAAATATTACGTCAACATCGTTAGCTTGATACTGTTTAAGCTGTCGGAAAATGTTTAATGCCTGCTCCGCTTCTACCAACTCGGTTAATTGTTCCGCTATCCGTGCTAAAAAAGTACGCGCATCCTCGGGCGGAGCCAGTTCAAGCGCGGCGTCTACCGCCTTAACCGCTGCATCATAGTCACCTTGTATCATCAATAACGGCGCCTGCATGATATAAACATCGGCATCGCTTGGGTCGACTTCAGCCCAGCGTGTTAATGCGCGACTGATCCTTTGTTGATCTCGAGTAAACACAGCGACCTGAGCACTGCGACCGGC
>NVRG01000014.1 GCA_002400805.1 Gammaproteobacteria bacterium | reverse complement strand
AATTGATGGGGATGTTGAACACTTAATGCCTTGGAATATTGCACCGTCAGCAATCAAACCGGATTAAATGCCGGGGTGTTGGCCGGACGCTTACGTTCGATACTTCCTTAATTACCGCACCACTTACTAACGGACTGTAATCAGCAAATACTGAAGTAGAAAAAATTGCCAAACAGGCACCAATCACTTTTACGATTTTCATTCCATGCTCTCCCTTATTTTAATCTCTATCAAAACACCAACACCAGCCTCAACCTTCATAGCGTAAATGACCGCTAAGGGCGAGGCGCTGCCGCTTGAGTGGCGGCCCCTGTTACTATTTGTTTACCAAGCTCCCAAACCAGTTAGTGGGCCCGCAGTAGATTTGTCGCTAAAAACCAGCCGCAACGGCTTACCAGATATGTGATAAGACAAAAATGAACTCCAAACAGCCTTACCCTCATCGGTAGATGCATCTATGTAATAGTTATAACAACATGCTAAATATGAGCTATCTATTTCATTTAAATTTCTAAAGTATACTTTGCCGGAAGTTGATCTAACTTCCCATTTTAATGCACTTGAATCATTTACAAGCAAAACATCCTCAGCTGAAACTATATTCGTAAAAAACAAAATGAATAAAGTTAATAAATACTTCATTTTCTATTTTTCTCTGTTTAAATTTTAAACTTAAAAATAGGACTCCGAATACTTGGAATTCCATTTCATGACTCTAATCTGAGAATGACCGCTATGGGCGAACAGCTGCCGTTGACAGACGTTCTCATTCAATCCCCAATACTACAAAACATCGAGATTTTCATGACTATCAAAAACTTTACCTCTACTTCACTTCCAACTGCCTGAGTTCTTCTTCAGTTAGTGTCACACCTGCCCCCTTTAAATGTTTCACACATTTCAACAACAACCCATGAGCGAGGTCTATATCCATTCCTTCGTAGACCTCTGGAAAATTGTGGCATACTGCGTCGAAGTACGAATCTGCAAATAGGTAGATCTTATTTACTAATTGGTTCTCAAGGATCTTCTCCAATTCTTTTTCAGATATACAGTAGTCGAGTGCAACCCCAAAAGAAATCTCCTCAACGTTACCTATAGCTTGATCATTCAAGCAGTTTTCAATTGCATTAATAAAAGAACTAATCATAAAGTTAAAACCTCTTGTAGAAATCTCGCCAAGTCCAAGATGGCTTGGTCTGCCAAGGTCTGTGCATACCGATCCCACCCGGCCCCCGCCTATGGTAATGAATTCTTCTTTGGCCTTTTACGCTTTGAGGCAGCCCTTTTCCACCTAACGTATGATAATCAATTCTGGCCCTAGACCCATAGCCACTTCCAGGACTAATAGTCCATCCATCTGAAGCTCCACCCTTCAACTTTATAGGCTTTACTCTTAAGCTTGTAACAAATTTACCCACTTTGAATACGGGTATGAGTGTTTCAGGATAAACCCCCTCTAATGGGCTTTCAATTAATCCCCAAGACCCTGCATCAGGATTATATTGATAAACAGTACCCTCGCCATTCTGCATATATCCATCTTTATCAAGAAACAAAGATACACCTTCTGCCTTTGAAGCATGACATGGCCTACCTGCACACTCTCTATGCGCAAACGCATTATACAAATACCCAAACGCTCCAGTGATCGCACCGTTAGCGAACTTGCCCCCCGTCCAACGAGAAGCTGTTCCACCAATCACCGCAGACCAGAAAGTTCCTTTGCCTTTGTTTTCCGTGCCGACTAACCCTGCATTCGCACCCGCTGCAGCCAAAGCTCCACTGGCCGCTCCTGATCTAAAGCTGCCACCCCGCATTTCTGAAAAAACACCACCCCAAACACCATGAGCTAAAGTATTAAATACTCTAGTAGGGTCAAATTTAGCATCAAAGCCAAAACCAATCGCATTATTTACACCTGCAGATATCAGTGTCTGCGATCCCGCCATAGCCCCCGCTTGAAGTGCCAACTGCCAATCCCCCGTTCCTCCATAGGTTGTTGCAGCTGCCACCGCCGCCATAATCAACGGGCAAGCAGCTGTAGCAACGGCACACCCAACAATTCCCACCACCGTACCCAAGGCAGGGTTCTTCGCAAGAGCTCTGGCGGTGGTAGCCATTACATGCTGCGTTCGTTTTACTAAAATCTTCAAACCACTATTGTTATAAATATCTTTTATCGTGCGTTTTGCACCGTCTCTTACACTTGTCCAAAAGGAGAATCCACTTGGATCGGTATAACTCAACGGGTTGTTCATTACATAGCTATAGCGATTTAGATTTTGTACGTTATTTCTTTCCTGAATAATCGGATCCGCACTTAAGAAACGCCCTAGCGCTGGGTCATATACACGGCCATTCATATGAACAAGCCCTACCGGGTCAAGCATCTCGTGACCGGTAAACCCTCGGTTAGTCGCGGCGGCAAACTCAACAATACTGCCTTCGCTATAAGCCGACCAATCCAAGAAGTTACGTCGCTTGCCCCAAGGGTCAAATGCGAGGTGCTGAACATCAGGGACTAGAGCGGATATGCCTCCTTGCATAACGCTTTTTAACTGCTCATTAACCAGTGCGACAGTTGATCCAATATGATCTTTTAATAAGTACTGTTCATCGGGGTGATCATAATCACTGTCTGTAATCGTGATTACCGCAAAACCGCCGATATATACTTTTTCTTCTAAGGTGCCTGAAGATTTTTCAATCTTTTCATAGGAACCACCGAGATAGGTGGTGGTAGTTAGCTGACCATTAACGTTATCAACACGTTGAATACGCGAACGACTTGGTCCATAGGTTAGTGCTACGCTCTTATCATTGCCCTTTGTGATCAATGTCGGCTTATTAAAGGCACTCCAGGTAACATTTCGACCATCACCTTTCAGTAAGTTACCCACATCATCATAACAATAACTGGCATTTTTCTGGCCTGTTACTTGTGTTACCGCATGAGGGCTTGGCTGATACTGCTTACCATCCACTTCACAAGCCTGGCCATAACTGTAGGTACCCATATTGTATTTGGTATCGATATTACCGTTGGCTTTATAGCTCATCGACAGTACGTCAGGGCTATAACTCGTACTACTGCCACTTAACAGATGATCAGTAAATGTGACATCTTTTAAGCGGTTACCGGCATCGTAGGTAAAAACTTCTGATAGGTGGAACTCACCGGAGGTTGGCTGGCTCTCTCGCCAAAGTACGTTACCGCCTTGATCAAAGGCCACCGTATCATTTTGCAAATTCCAATCGTTAGTGAATACGCCGTACATATTGTATTCAGCTTTCATCGCTGAGACGGTACCGTTTAGCGGGTTATAGTTACGTACACTGCGTATCGTGCCATTACCCATATATTCATTGGTTAACTGGCCTCGAGCATTCATCGAATCTTCATCGGCTTTCCAATAATAAGCACCCGACGCCTTTTGGAGTTCTGTTAAAAATCCACCGCTGTTATACACATTGGAAACTTTCAGGCGCCGCGCATTGTTTGCACTGGGATAATAGGTTTCTTTCACCCGCCCCAGAGAATCAAATACGGTTGTTGTAATAAACAACTCGTCGCCAACGGTTATCAGTGCATTATTAACCCGCCCTAATTCATCATAAGAATAAACTTCTTGATAGCCGTGTTCACCGATCGTTTTGTGCAACTGGCCAATCCAAAGACCACCGCCGATTTTAGGTGCGGTATCATAAATCCATTCAGCGGTAGGTAGCCCTCCACCTAAACAGTCTTGCAACGCATCACTTTCACTATCCATCGGATAATTATCATAACGCTTTACTAGGCGACCGACATTATCGTAAACATGACATATCTTGACGTCGTTTGCATCGGTTTGTAATACCAACAAACCGCGTTTGCTATAGGTGTATTTCCATAACCCCATACTTGGGTCAAACATCGAGGTTTTACGGCCCATCGCATCATAGGCCATTGTGATATCGGTAACCGCCCCTTCAATGTCCGTACCTTTGGTGCTCAAGCTGTGACCGTAGGCATCATAAGTAAAATCTACCGTGTTATTTAAGGCATCAACCGTTTTATAGGTGCTACCTTGAATATCATTAAATTCCGTAATCGTTTGTGTACGAGGACCAGTATCAACATGGCTATCGCTATGTTGATACTCATTTAAATAAGTAATGGTTAGATCGTCATAAGTAATGGTTTGTACTAAACCATCGGGATGTGTTGTTGTCTTTAAACGATCGTTAAAATCGTAATCTAATACCGTCCATTGAGGTGTTTGTCCCGCAAAATAAGGGCTACTGGTTTTCCAGGCCTGACCTTCTTGGTTGAATATTTTATCGGTATACACCAACTGACCATTCATACTTGGTGTTGCAGCACGCACCGCTCTGCCAAACATATCCATTACCGCGTATGAGGGCCCTGCACCACTCACCTGCGATTTAATATAGTTAAAAGGCGTTACGAGGCCGGAGCAAATGGTTGCACCCTCACAAGAATGATACTCAGTGGTTGCCCATGTACCATCTGGATTAGTCACTAAGATCGGTCGTCCCCAATCATCGTATTCATAGGTACTAATCAACCCGCTTGGACTTGTGACGGTTTGTTTTAGCCCCAAAAGCTCGTTGTAGGTTGTTTTTACTTCTCGACCTAACGCATCTACCGCAAGAACAATAAAACGGCCATCGGGGCTTGAGAAATTCTTCGTCGTTGTTGTTCGTATTTCTTGGGTTCCATCCATTTCAACTAAGCGGGATTGGTTTCTAACCCCAAAGTTTGGATAGCTTTTTGAACCATGAGTTAACACAACATCATGATAGGTGATCGTATCAACATGCTCCTGTCCACCGTCTTCCTTTAATACAATCGATTCGCTGGCAACACCTCCTGTTGCGGGATCGTACGTCCATTGTGATGTACGAGTAATGGGCTCTACGGTACCGCCTTGCGCATCAACTCCAGATTTTGTAACACTGGCTTGGCTTAACTTTCCAAGATACCAATTGGAAGGATTATCGTATGCATATTCGTTATCGGTTTCGGTAATGAAATAAGAGCCTGATGTGGGTACCGTTAGGTTTCCATCCACATCGATATCAATTTCACTATCGGCAATAATTTCTCGAGACCAGGATTGTTCACCGTATTGACCAAAGGTTTGTTCACGCGTTTTTGATGAAACAATTGGGCGAGAGCCAATGTAGATATTTCTGGAATATTGCGTTATTCGATTTGCTTTGTTTACAACAAAATACCGCTGCCCTGGGTTCGCCCCTCCCTGCTCTCCATTGTAACGAGAAGACAAGCCTTCAATAATATTATCATCAGCATCTATAACTTGGGTTTCATAATAGTTAATTGTTTTGGAAACAGATGATCCATTTTTGATCAAAGAAGAAGACAACAGTACTCCAGCCTGATGACCCTGATAATCTTGACTATACCGACTACTTTTCACCTCCGTTCCATAAATACTTGTACTGTAAAGCCCCTTTCTTTCACTGACATTCTGAAATCCTATCGTTGCCCCACTCATCAAGTGACGCAATTGATTCCAATATTCGTAGCTAACTTCGCTCACACCACCAACACCATCACTTGATTTCACACTAGCAACAATTGATCCAATATTTTTTACGCTGAAAACAGGATAACTAGTTGGCGTCCCCCCATGATAAATATCGTTCCCATTAAACTGGTTTCCGCTAGAGTAGCCTATGTCTATATGGTTTCCCGCCCCACTCTCAATCGAGGTTAACTTCGTTTGTTGTTGATAATAAAAAACTTTCCAACGCTTAGAACCGATAGCATCGTAATTAAGAATATCAATGGTTCCATCACCATTAAAGTCTGCAGTTATGATATAGGCTCGTTTTTCCTTTCCTGCATCGGTATGAATATCCGCGCTAAAACCTTTCCCCTCTATTCCTTCAACGGTATCTTCATATAAAAATGTACCGTCACCTTTAGAATATGCTATCCAGTGATCACCATTCGCATGCATAACAAGAACGTCAGTAAACCCATCACCATTCATATCTACAAGAGATATATGTGATTTTCCTCCCGTAAAACCG
Organism: Gammaproteobacteria bacterium; assembly: GCA_002400805.1. The sequence goes on along the minus strand of NVRG01000014.1, from coordinate 6,606 downwards.
TGCCCCTCAAGCCCTTCTGGCGCCATATCATTAAGGTTTGAGTTACCTGTGCGTACAATACTATGGTTACCATTACGCCGGAGCACAATGAACTCAGAAAAGCCATCACCATTAAAGTCGGCTACACCCACAAAATCATTGTCTTTTGCATATGCAACACTGCTATTGGATGCAGACAAACCACCACGCTTAATTCTTCCCTCTATATCACCAAAACCGACCCAGTTACGACCGGTGCCATCGATCGCTAATACATCAGTTCTTCCATCACCATTGAAATCGGCTGTAATAAAAGTAGAACCCATTATGTCAGCTGGGTAGTTTTCAATACCTACAACATTTTCAATGATTCGAAAAGAACCGTCACCATTACTATAGAAAAGCCGATGATTTCCACTTGATTTCAAATTTAGGATATCGCTTAAACCATCACCATTGAAATCGCCTCCTATAAAGGTCGACGAGGAAGATGCAACAAGTCCGCTAAGGTTATTCAACGTAAAGCGTCCATACCCTCCAACCGGCCACCCTAAAAAATCGGTTCCGCAGTAACCAGCTGACTTATCCAAGGTCGGCGTAAGTTCGCTCCGAGGATAAACGGTAAAAACGTCTGTATAACCTCGGCCAAAATAGTCCCCAGGTATCCGAATTGCACCTGCAAAAGCGGGATTATCAGAAACCCTGCAATTACTCCCATCTTCAAGCCAAAGCCTAGAGCCTCCTCCAAATAAACCGTACTTGTCTGTACCTACCATAAGTTCTGATGCACCATCCCCATCGTAATCAACAGGTAATACATACGTTACGTTACGATTTGGAATAAATCTGCCAAAATCTTCAGTTTGAAAATCATTTGGGGGAGACTCAAGCTGATACCCTTCCGACTGCTGTTCATTTTGTGAGACGCCTTCCCACGTAAATACTGTTGGCCTTACACATTCATTACCTACTACGCATTCTTCAACGGTCGTTAAATATGATTTCTCACTTATCCCTCTTTGCTCATAGCCAAAACGATACTCACGATAAAGTTTACCTTTCACGTTTATATCGATTGAAGCCACACGCTGACTCAATTGGTTTTCAGACCAGCCCTGGCGTTGATGTGGCTTGTCTGGGCGAGATTCGTAATTAATTTTAATATTATTTACTGGTATCGAATCCCCACCTTCATGCAAGGTATAATCTATCGATGACAACAAGGCTCTTCCTGAATTTTCAGCCAAATAATTCAACTGATAAGAATTCCCTACCTTGTCAGCCACACTTTCTAATGCCCATCCTACGACATCAAAATAATCGTCAATGATTTTTGAAAGTACCAGTCCGTCCGATGAACCATAAACCATACGGTCACCGGCTTTATTATAAGTCTCAAACCAAATGGCAGGCCCATATCCATCAAAGGCTTCCAATCCCGGTGTATYAAATGTGTTATAGGTACGTCCAGTTTCGTGCTGAATTACCCGTATATATGACTCAGCCTCCGTACGGTATTCTGTGCCGTCTTGCCAATAGCCTCCTTTTATAGCGACTAAGCGCTGCCCATCTAAACACAAACGATCATTGTCATTAAACAAAACCCCTCCAGCCTCGCCATCGCTTAACCAAGATTTAGCACACAATGAGATTTGAGAACCTGCGGCCAACGACCAGCCAACCCCCATAATCCCATTACCTGTACTACTAGAAAAACTCAGTGATACATCTGGCTTTACCCCTCCAGCCCCAGCCGGAAGTGTTAGTGGAATATTGTAAGTTGCATCCCCTTGATTTACTGAAAATGAGCCTGCTATAGCGCCAGAGATATAAGTAGGTGTAGAAGAATTTGATGTACCATCACCACCAGAGCTATTACTACCTGAAGAAAAATTCCCATCTGTACCAGCCAATGCTACTTGATCACTTTTACCTGCCTGCTTTATAACAAGATCAAAACGCCCATCACCRTTCATATCTTTTAGATCGAAGGTCAAACCAGGCTTAACGATTAGCGTGTTAGTCAACGCGTCATAATAGTTAATTACCGTACCATCAATTTCTGAATACTGAGCTAACACATAAGGATTACCGCCATGCTCGCCTTCAAGACCGGTAATAAAAATACCTAATGCTGGGACAAATATCTCAGAAACACCATCGCCGGTAACATCGCCGACCAAGTAATCCGTTAACACAAGATCGCTTAAAATAGGCAGCGTTGTTCGCAACTCAAGCTCTTGACCCTCTAGCGCTGAAACAATGCCTAGAGGAGTTTGATAACTTGGGGTGTCACTACCTAGCGATATAGGAATAATTATCTCTGAGGCAATAAGTACAAACTCGTCTTGAGCTTGCAAATAGAGATAACCGCCATCTACGGCGCTGGCCTGAAAAATGTAATAACTGTTTTCATCGATTGACCGTGCAATCGCTTCATTCAGTAACACCGCCTGAAAAAGTGAAAGCATGGTGAAAAGTGCGAGGGTAAGCTTGCGAGTGATACCCATATGTCTGTTATCCCTATTTGGTTGTGACACAATCAATTTGCACACACGACAACAGATCACTCGCTAAAAGAGAGTAATAAACTCAAACAAACATAGGGGGGATGATTAGGCCCACTAGTCCTTGTGAGTAGCTGATTCGCGTGCAGACAGCAACGAAACGAATACGTTCCAATTTTGTGAGCGTGATTCTAGCAAACAATATTAGATAACTACCAGAAATAACGTCTATATATCACTCACTGTTACAATGGCTATACATAAATGATGACACTATTTGTAGTTTTGTCTCGATTAAGGCGCCCCCCGAAACCCTTTGTAGGATATATCCTACAAAGGGTTTCGGGGGGCATTCGAACTAACAACATTAACGCTAATAGTAACCTTACATTATCAGGTCTTGTTGCTAGCTTCCTGTCGCCATTGTTTGGAGCTGTTGCCCCAAGCAATTTTTGTTATTCCGTGTATGACCGCTTTGGGCGAGGGGCAGCCGGCCAGATGGATATCCCGCTATTTCAACTTATAAAGGCAATAGGAATTGTCCTACTATTGGCCCGTCTGTTAGCGTAATAAAATAACTAAATAAATTGTGTGCTATAAATGCACCATTAACATTATCCTCTGCATCATAAGTATAGAGGCCCGGATATTGAAGAATGTCTACAGGCGAGTCTTCGTTTGATATTACTGGGGTGGAGCCGCTAGTGGATATACTAGTAGTAGAATTATCACGCCAGTGCCAGAACTTAATAAGCGTGTATAAGGATGCGGTCGTATCGCCAACTATGTTACCTGTAGCTCGGTCTAGGGTTTTATGTACACGCACCTCGCCCCTTAAACATGCTACATTAACATCAGTACCAGAACCGTTACTACTTTCATGCCTAATCTCTCCGCTACCTAAACTGAAGGAAGGGTCATCTGATAATTTATAAAGCCGCACATTAGTTCTTGGCTGGTAGTTTTCATCGATAGTGGTATCTAGAAATTCAGAATAGGAGATCATTCCATTCGCATTAAAGTAAATGGGCCAATTTGAGTTGTCATAATATTCTGGGATTAGATAATGTTCACCCATTTTTGGTATGTACTCGCTCTCTCTATAGGCGCAATCAGTCATTGTAATTCCATCGCCATCCTCCTCGATGAAGACCACGTCAAATTCAATAACGGGATTTGAGTAGACAGTCGTCTCTTCAACGGAATATTGTTCGAAACTCTCTACTTTAAGCCAGATTCCGCTAATATCATTTTCGGTTATGGAGTGGGCATTTGCTTCGTAATGTTCGTCATATTGAGCTAAATTTTGGTCGATAGCATCGGGGGTTGAACTACTTTCCTTTGGCGGCACTGTATTCGTTGTACTACCACCGCCACCACCGCCACACCCTGAAAGTGTGATGATGAGCATTGTGACTGGTAAATATTTTTTAAATCGCATGGCCTTGTCCTTATTGGATATGTATCTATCCATATGAAATGATGCGGTATATTTTATTGACGTAGGTTGCGTTGAAGCATGTTTGATGGGGTTAGGTTCCCACTAAACGCCATAACTAGCTGTTTATAAGCAAGCAATTGACTTCACTTTTGCGACTAAATAGGACTGAAAGACTATATTGGGCGAGATTTAGCCTTTTAAGTGACTGTTCCTAATTCTCTAATAGGTAAAGAGTGCTCTCTATTTTCTTGCAGTCCGTTGTACCCCAATATTTCACTTCATTCTTAGTCGTCTTAGCAGTGAGTAATAAGGAAAATGCTTCTTTCAGTTGATCACTCGTCCAATTGGAATTAAATTCAGCAAAAACACTATTAATCTTATATAGATTTTTTGGGCCATTGCTCGGATCTACATTCAACCTAATTTCTGTCAAATAACCCTGGCACCACCCACTCGCAAACGACTCACCACTTACGATCAGAACAAAAGTTAAAACAACAAACTTCATATTTCTTAGCAACTTCTTCATCTTTTCTCCTTAAAACATCATCATTCAAATCGATGCAGCCTGAGGTTTGAACGCACACTTTTATGGCCGCTTTGGGCGAGATCTTGTCACTAGTCATATCCCACTGTCACGTCGAACATTGCTTAATCACTAACAAATAAATATTTATAACCACGAATGGTATTATAAGTTTGGCCATCGAAATCAGCACACCCATTAGAGTATCCTTTCACCGACTTTCCAGATGCATAAGCAGCTAATAACAGTGCGTAAGCTTTATCGTAGTTTGAATCACTTGCAAGTAAAACTATAGCATTTGATCTAGTGCAATTATTAGGGTTCCCCCAATCGTTACCGTAGAGAAAGAAACCACCTGATTGAAATGCTACTGCTACAATTTTACTTTTAGAGATTTTTCCTGCTGCAAAAGCAAAATTTGCTGTAGACACGAGAACCGCCACGAGAACAATTTTTTTGAGAATGTTCATTTTAACCACCTGTTTATCAATATATAACTACGTTTATTTAAGCCCTGCATTCAATCACCTTAGCTGAGTTCGCCTATGTATGACCGCTAAGGGCGAGGTACGGCCACTTTTCTATTTGATTCTCACAATCACTATCTTTGGCCGATTTATGATACACCCATCAACAGTTACTCTGACTTTTCTGCTAGCCATTACCGCAGCCAACAAGGTGGAGTAAATACGCCCACGAACTTCTTCTGATAGCGTTGTGTCAACCATATAGCTATCAGTATCTGTGCAACCATCAGGGTTATTCATGGTTGCACCAGTTATCCTAATTTGATCTAAGTCTGCAGTTGTATTCGACCAAACTTCAAAATTTTCTATTTCAAAAGTCCCTTCTGCCATGGCGCTGCCAGAAAATTGAAAAACCAAAACAAACATTACCATCAAGTACTTCATTCTAAATGCTCCTTTTTTCAAATTTGGTTATTTTATTCAACGACCGCTATGGGCGAGGAGCAGCCGTAGGGGGCTGTCCCAGTTATTGCTGCATTTTTAGGATACTCCTTTATTCTGTACTTAATTCGGATATTTATTTATCATCGAGAGACAATGCTTCTTTAATATCTTTCTCAAATACATCTCCATCAACACGATACAAACCATAAAAATATAGCGTCAAACGATTCCCGCCACTCTTAAGATCATGCAGCGTCATAACAATTTCATCATCAAGTTTATAATGGAAAAAATAAACTTCTCTATTTTCAAGTTGGCTTGGGCCATTGACGCTCTCTTTAGACAGTGAATATTTTTCTGCGATTTTATTTATCAAATGAACCATTTCTTTCTTGTCGCTTTCACTAACTCGAAAATCTTCTGTCCATTTTGGATTAGCTTCTTTCATCTGCATCTGTCCCCACGCCAGAACTCCGAAAATAGAACAAAACAAAAACGCGATTATCAAAACCGCACCATTCCACTTCTTAATTTGCATAATTATCAAACCTATATCCTGGTGCTAATTTGATTTGAGTTTGTGTATGAGTTTGTCCAAACAACAACATTCCAGCAATATTATTCAAGTTTGGATTAGCTCCACGTCCCAAGCCTTCAGTTAAAAGCATCATATTTCCATTTTCCACATAGAGACGGTGCATTACCGTCCCAGGATGAAAATCATGTCCATCTTGAGTTATATTCCATACGGTAAAGGTCTCCCTATCGATAACATGTGTTATTGGGTTATTGCCTAACAATATCATGGTTCCATCTTTAGGCGGACCACTTAACAGTCCCACTATTGGAACAGATGCTTCGTTAACAACGTCAAGTGCGTGATTCATATTGCATCTCGCAGAACTCATACTACAAACTTTAGTTGGACCAACAGTATATTTATGGGGCACTCCGTCTTGCTCCTCTTCAGCATGCGCTGCCGCATTATACAAAAAGCCAAACGCTCCAGTAATCGCACCGTTAGCAAACTTACCCCCGGTCCAACGCGAAGCCGTTCCGCCAATCACCGCTGACCAGAAAGTTCCTTTGGGTTTGTTTTTTACATCTAGTAGCCCTGCATTGGCCCCCGCTGCAGCTAAAGCCCCACTGGCCGCTCCTGATCTAAAGCTGCCACCCCGCATTTCTGAAAAAACACCACCCCAAACACCATGAGCTAAAGTATTAAATACTCTAGTAGGGTCA
>NVRG01000013.1 GCA_002400805.1 Gammaproteobacteria bacterium | reverse complement strand
AGTGAGTATCATTGTGGAAGTCATTCTAAGCTGGGTCAGTCCACCGGGTAGTGATAATCCTATTACTCCTCTTATCAGCCGTATGAATGCACCCTTATTAAACCCTATACGTCGGAATCTTCCTCAGTTGAGTGGGATAGACTTTTCACCTTTCATTGTATTATTAGGGTTACAGGTTTTTTCTATGCTAGTTATGCCTCTTTTAACTGGACCTATGTAAGCTTTTCAATATCAATATTGCACCAAGATCACAGTCTCATTAGACTGATACACTAAAAACCAAGGAACCATCTCCTAATGCCGGTAATAATGCCAGTCGATTCGGTCGGCTTGGTCAGTCCTACAACCTTACATATTGATAATCCAATTACCTTGGATTGCGGCCGTTCGCTTCCAAGTTACGATCTCATTTATGAAACCTACGGTGAATTAAATGCTAATAAGTCCAACGCGGTTTTAATATGTCATGCCTTATCTGGTGATCATCATGCAGCCGGATACCATGATATGGAGGATAAAAAGCCAGGTTGGTGGGACTCGGCAATCGGTCCGGGCAAGGCCATAGATACTAATCAATTTTTTGTGGTCAGTATCAACAACCTAGGTGGCTGTAAAGGTTCAACCGGCCCCAACAGCATCAATCCTGAAACAGGCAAACTATATGGTCCCGATTTTCCCATTGTGACCGTCTCTGACTGGGTTAGAAGTCAAGCGGTACTAGCAGACCATCTTGAAATAACACAATGGGCGGCAGTAATCGGTGGCAGTTTAGGCGGCATGCAAGCCTTACAATGGGCCATCAGTTTGCCTGAGCGTCTGCGCCATATTTTGATCATCGCGGCCGCACCAAAACTGTCCGCTCAGAATATCGCTTTTAATGAAGTAGCGCGTACCGCAATTAAAGCTGATCCCGACTTCCATGACGGCCATTATGTGGCCCATAATACTTTGCCACGACATGGCTTAGGTTTAGCAAGAATGTTAGGCCATATTACCTATTTATCCGATGAGGCAATGGGCGAAAAGTTTGGTCGAGAGCTGCGCACAGGCACCATTAATTATGGTTATGATGTCGACTTTCAAATTGAAAGTTATTTACGTTATCAAAGCAGTAGTTTTGTCGAACATTTTGATGCCAATACCTATTTATTAATGACCAAAGCCTTAGATTATTTTGATCCAGCAAAAGAGTTTGATGATGATCTTACTGCCGCCATGGCAAACATTAAAGCCAAGTGCTTAGTGGTGTCATTTACCAGTGATTGGCGTTTTTCACCTAAACGCTCCCAGGAAATTGTCAATGCTTTGCTCAATGCCGGCAAACAAGTCAGCTATGCCGAAATTGATGCACACCAAGGTCATGATGCCTTTTTAATGCCTATTGCTCGTTATATCGAAATATTTCAAACCTATATGCAGCAAGTAGCAGCTGAAAGTGATTTAACATGACTTTACGTCTCGATCTGCAAATTATCAGTGACTGGATCCCTAATGGCGCACGTGTACTTGATTTAGGCTGTGGCAATGGCAGCTTGTTAACACATCTACAACAACGTGGTGTCAGCGGTTACGGCTTAGAAATTGATAATGGCAAGTTCTCTGACTGCATTAAAACGGGGGTCAATGTTATTCAGGCCGATCTCGACCACGGCCTACCCCAATTTGCCGATCAAAGTTTTGACTTTGTCATTTTGTCGCAGACCTTACAAGCCATTAACCGTCCAGATTTTTTATTACAAGAAATCGCCCGAGTGGGAAAACAAGGCATTATAGGTTTCCCTAACTTCGGCCATTGGCAATGTCGACTACAGCTAGCGCTTGGTGGAAAAATGCCCGTATCACGCACACTACCAAACACCTGGTTTAATACGCCGAACATTCATTTATGTACAGTGAATGATTTTGAGGCCCTGTGTGATAACAATAATATGAGCGTACTCAGGCGCAGTATTGTTAACCACGAACACAAAGACACGTTGGGTACCCGCATATTACCTAACTTGTTTGGCCAAATTGCCCTTTATCAAATTAAACAACAATAAATATGAAATCCTACCAACACGAATTTATCGAATTTGCATTACAAACAGGCGTTTTACGCTTTGGTTCTTTTACCTTAAAGTCAGGACGAATCAGCCCTTATTTYTTTAATAGCGGCTTATTTAACTCCGGTGCCAGTTTAGCTCGYCTAGGACGMTTTTATGCMCAAGCAATYGACGRATCTCAACTRRACTATGATGTTTTGTTTGGCCCAGCCTATAAAGGTATACCSTTAGCGGCTACCACCGTTGTTGCTTTGGCAGAACACCATCAACGTGAYGTMCCGTATGTMTTTAACCGYAAAGAAGTCAAAGAYCACGGTGAAGGYGGYCAATTRGTCGGWGCCGAATTAACCGGTAAGRTWTTAATCATTGATGAYGTYATTTCTGCTGGCACATCMGTACGTGAATCGGTTGAGATTATAAACWCGGCTAATGCCCAGCCTGCYGGTGTCATAATTGCGTTAGATCGACAAGARCGAGGTCAAGATAAACGTTCTGCTATTCAAGAAGTCGAAGAGGAACATCAAATACCRGTAATCAGTATTMTTTGCCTCAACGATTTATTACGTTATTTAGAGAACAACACTGCTTTAGCCGAACATTTGCCTGCAGTACAAGCTTACCGTGAGCAATATGGCGTATAAATTTTCGTTAACTTTAAGGCAATGTTGAGCCCCAAATTAACTTAATGGCAATCACTATGGTAATCACTTCAAAGGCGCGCTTAATCCAGCGACTACCATGTTTAATCGCCAAATGAGATCCTAAATAACCACCAAGGAACGAGCCCAATAATAAGGCAGGTACCCAATCCCAGCGAATTTCACCGAGAAGGCCTAAGGTGACTGCTCCAGCTCCATTCCAGAATACGCCCACCAAAATCAAGGTATAGGCCACCGCTCGTTGGTAATCCATACCAAACCATATTACTAACCAAATTGTGACAAATAAACCGGTGCCTGAGGTTAATGAACCGTTTAAAATCCCTAGACAAAATAATATCAATCCTCCGGCAATATACCCCCTAGTATCACGATGCACAGGCTTATATTTCTGACCTAGGGATGGTTTCAACATGGAAAAGATTCCCAGTCCGCCAGTTAAGATGCCGAGTGAAAAAATGGCCACACGATCCGGAATCATTAAAATAATGTTGCCACCTAATACCACACCAGGCATCCCGGCTAGTAACATGACAATGACAAACTTCCGTTCTAAATGACTACTGGAGATGTACCGTAATACCGCACCCAATCCCAGTGCTACACTGGCAACTTTATGGGTAGCTAAGGCAACAGCAAAACTTAAGCCTAAAAAGATAAGGACCGGAAACTGTATAAGACCKGCACCTCCRCCACTAAAAGCAGAGAARGTATTGGCAACTAATGACACCAAAAATAAGACTAATTGMTCTAAAAGGTTCAATTTTTTTTATTCTCACTCTAGAATAGGCTGATGAAACAMAAAATWATTCAWTCAAGCTGYTTAGCTTCGGTTCTTTTYATGTTGGCAATACCAGCCATMGCCGGAAAGCTATAYCGTTTTCCYGATGAAAATGGCGTACCAACRATCAGCCGCAGCTTACCMCCKKCKGCCGCACARAAWGGCTACGATATCCTTGATGATATCTCGTTRCGCTTRATTGAACATGTTGMACCRGCGCTYACACCTGCGCAAWTTATCGAGTTCGAACAACAACAACAARTTGATAARGAAGCKSMKCKMCAAGCTRAAATMRCKGAACAACAAGAAAAARAACAAGCTGACMRAGYYWWACAACAAGCGAAAAGAGAGARACAGCRGCGTACTCTTAAYGATCARAACCTATTAGCCAGCTACAATTCTGAACAAGACTTTATAGCTGCGCGTGATAAAGCGCTCAATCACCGACAAACACGGCTTACTAAAGCGACAGCAAAACAATCGCAGTTGAAACAAAAGTTACTAAACTTGCAACAGCAAGCGGCAGATCAAGAGCTCAGCGGTAAAGGAATTAGCACTAATCTCCGTAAGCAACTCAGTACAACGCAACAACAAATTGATAACAACCTCATCGTCATCGCTCAGTCACATCAAGACATGACACAAATTACGCAACAATATGAAAATGACTTAATACGCTTGCGTGAACTACTCGATGAAAAAAATCGTACTGTGAAAAATTAAACCAAGCAATCTAATACTGCTAATAATTGTTGATTTTCTTCAGMCGTGCCRATGGTAATACGCAAATACTGACTAATTCTATCTTGGGAAAAATGGCGAACAATCACGCCYTGCTTTCTTAATCCATYCGCTAATTCTGCCGCATCAAACTGCGGATGRYGKACAAAAACAAAATTTGCTGCTGAAGGTATAAGCTCAAATCCAAGCTCGSTTAATTCTTTAACTACGTGTTCACGACTCGTCATCACTTTATTACACGTTTGTTCAAAATAATCTTGGTCTTCAAATGAGGCTACACCYGCATTAATCGCCAGACTGTCTATCGGATAAGAATTAAAGCTATCTTTCACTCGGACTAAGCCTTCAATTAAATCCGCATGGCCCATAGCATAACCCAGCCTAATTCCTGCTAAAGAMCKCGATTTTGACAAGGTCTGAGTCACTAATAAGTTCGGATATTGCTYAACAAGTGTTACCGCACTTTCTCCACCAAAGTCGATATATGCTTCATCGATCACCACCACTGAATCCACATTAAATTTCAATAASGTTTCAATSTCRGCTAATGCTAATAATCGMCCGGTTGGTGCATTAGGATTTGGAAAGATAATGCCACTATTAGTCTGCTTATAATCATCGACATTGATAGTGAAATCATCCGTCAACGCGACTTTTTTATATTCAATCTGATACAACTGACTATAAACAGGATAAAAGCTATAGGTGATATCCGGAAATAACAATGGCCCATCATGCTGAAATAAAGCATGGAAAATATGTGCTAATACTTCATCCGATCCATTACCAACAAATACCTGGGAAACATCTAGCTGATGATAATCGGCTATCGCTTGTTTTAAGGCCAGTGCATTAGGATCAGGATATAAACGCAGCTTATCGCTAGTCGCTAATCGAATCGCATCTAAAGCCTTCGGTGAGGGCCCATAAGGATTTTCATTGGTATTGAGTTTGACTAGGTTCGCTACTTTTGGCTGCTCGCCGGGCACATAAGGATGTAATTTATGGACGATCCCGCTCCAGAATCGGCTCATGATTAGTCCTTCAGACGATATTCTGCTGAACGCGCATGAGCCGTCAGGCTTTCACCTCGTGCTAATACCGAGGCTATTCGGCCCAATGTCTGGGCGCCCTGCTGCGAGACATTAATCAAGCTAGAACGTTTTTGAAAGTCATAGACACCTAATGGTGAACTAAACCGTGCCGTACGCGATGTTGGTAAAACATGATTCGGTCCAGCACAATAATCACCTAACGCTTCGGCAGTATAACGGCCCATAAAGATGGCTCCCGCATGACGAATTTTTTTTGCCATCGTCATCGGATCGTCTACTGATAATTCCAAATGTTCAGGTGCAATGAAATTGGCGACTTCAACCGCTTCATCAAGATCTTTTACTTGAATTAAAGCGCCACGTTCAGCCAATGAGGTCGCAATAATTTTTTCACGTTCCATTGTCGGTAATAAGCGTTGGATTGAAGTTTCAACCTGTTGTATAAATTCGGCATCAGGCGAAATCAATATAGATTGGGCGTCTTCATCATGTTCAGCTTGTGAAAACAGATCCATTGCCACCCAGTCAGGATCCGTCTTACCATCACAAATCACTAAAATCTCCGAAGGGCCCGCAATCATATCGATGCCAACCGAGCCAAATACCATCGCTTTAGCCGTTGCCACATAGATATTGCCTGGACCGACGATTTTATCTACTTGAGGAATGGTTTCAGTGCCATACGCTAAGGCCGCCACCGCTTGGGCACCACCAATAGCAAAAATACGATCCACACCCGCTATAGCTGCTGCCGCCAAAACGAGATCGTTGACGATGCCATCAGGTGTCGGTACCACCATGATTAACTCAGCAACGCCGGCCACTTTAGCCGGAATAGCATTCATTAATACCGATGAGGGATAGGCAGCCTTGCCACCAGGTACATATAAGCCGGCACGCTCTATTGGCGTGACTTGTTGACCTAATACCGTGCCATCTTCTTCGGTATAAGTCCAAGACTCTTGTTTTWGGTGTTCATGATAGCTGCGCACACGTTCGGCCGCTGCCTGTAAGGCTTGTCGCTGCTCTTCGGGAATAGATTCTAAGGCTTGCTGAGCKCGCKCTAATGATATTTCTAAATCGGCCAGCGAGTTTGCCTTGAYCCGATCAAAGCGACGACTAAAATCTAAAACAGCGGCATCGCCATTTTTCTTAACTTGTGCAAGTATATCTTTAACCGTATCGCTAATAGCCGTATCTGACACGGCTTCCCAAGCAAGCAACGTTTCTAACTGCTGTTGGAAACCGTCATCACTTGAATTTAACCGTTTCACTTCAACCATTGTTCTGTTCTCTAACCGCTTCGCGGATCTGMTCAATAAACCGTTGAATTCGAGCATGTTTCGTTTTCATCGATGCTTTATTAACCACTAAACGTGAACTGATATCGGCAATATGTTCCATTGGTACTAAGCCATTTGCCCGCAAGGTWTTACCRGTGTCAACCACATCAACAATGCGATCGGCCATGCCCACTAGCGGTGCTAATTCCATCGATCCATATAATTTAATGATTTCGACTTGTTGCCCCTGTTCAGCATAAAAACGGCGGGTACTTTCCACAAATTTGGTGGCCACTTTCAATCGGCCCGTTTTCACCTCGTCATTTACTCGACCAGCCGTCATTAATTTGCAGCACGCGATTTTAAGATCAACAGGTTCATACAGTTCTGCGTCGGGATGCTCCAGCAATACATCTTTACCCGCAATACCAATATCGGCACCGCCATACTCCACATACGTTGGTACATCCGACGCGCGCACAATAATGAGGCGAACATCTGGCTGATTAGTATCTAATATCAACTTCCTACTAGTTTCGGGATCATCGATAGGTTCAATACCCGCCGCTTTCAATAAAGGTAATGTCTCTTTATAAATGCGTCCCTTGGACAAAGCCAAAGTCAAAAAATCAGGCATTTTCATTTCTCCATGAACCTGGCACTCGACGAATGCTGGCACCTAATTGTTGTAATTTTTCTTCGATACATTCATAACCACGATCGATATGATAAATACGCTCTACCGTAGTCGCACCCTCGGCCACCAGCGCAGCCAAGACTAAAGAGGCTGATGCACGTAAATCTGTCGCCATCACTGGAGCAGCGGTTAGGCCCTCCTGCCCTATACAAACTACCGTATTGCCTTCAATCTGAAGGTTGGCGCCCATGCGCTGCATTTCTTGCACATGCATAAATCGGTTCTCAAACACCGTTTCCACTATCGTCGATTGATTTTCAGCAATACTATTCAGCGCGGTGAACTGGGCTTGCATATCCGTTGGAAAGGCCGGATAAGGAGCAGTACGAATATTAACGGCCTTTGGACGCTTACCGTGCATATCTAGTGATATCCAATCATCGCCCACCTCAATATCAGCACCGGCTTCTTCAAGTTTTAATAACACGGCTTCCATTTGCTTGGCATCCGTATCTTTTAACTTCACTTTTCCGCGGGTAATCGCCGCCGCAACTAAATAGGTTCCGGCTTCGATTCTATCGGGCAAGATTGAATATTGCGTCCCGTGTAGGGATTTCACCCCTTCAATTTCTAAGGTAGCAGTACCGATTCCCGTTATTTTGGCACCCATTTGATTGAGGTAATTCGCCAAATCAACCACTTCTGGCTCACGAGCAGCATTCTCGATTGTCGTTTTACCGTCCGCTAATGTGGCCGCCATCATCAAGTTTTCTGTACCCGTAACCGTCACCTGGTCCATGAAAATATGCGCACCTTTTAAGCCGTCACCACTGGTCGCACGAATATAACCATTTTCGACTTTTATATCTGCGCCCATTTGCTCGAGGCCACGCAAATGCAGATCCACCGGACGAGAGCCAATCGCACAACCACCCGGCAAAGACACATCCGCTTTACCAAACTTAGCTAATAACGGCCCCAATACTAAGATGGATGCCCGCATCGTTTTAACTAAATCATACGCCGCTTCAGTGTCTGTCAACGTAGAAGGATCAAGCTCGACCCCTGAGCGCTCATCCACCGTTAACGATACACCCATACGCCCTAACAGCTCTAAGGTGGTTGTAATGTCATGTAGATGAGGTACATTGCCAATACGCACCGGTGAATCAGCAAGTAATGCGCCCATTAATATAGGCAAAGCAGCATTTTTAGCGCCTGAAATACGGATCTCACCCTCGAGGGCAACTCCGCCATTGATAATTAATTTATCCATTCAATCTCTATATGGGTACGCTAACGAATTATCGTGGCGCTGAAGTTTTTAAAGACAATGCGTGTAACGCACCTTCAAAGCTATCACCTAAGGTTTCATAAACCATGCGATGTTGTTGTACTGGAGTCTTACCAGCAAAAGAAGGGCTGATGATTTTGGCATCAAAGTGCTGTCCATCATCACCCAGAACTTCTACTTGGGCATCGGGCAAACCTAGCTCGATCATTTTTTTTATTTCTAATGCGTCCATCAATATTCCGACTATTTCTATTATTTAAGCGTTAACTAACAATTCATCTAAACCACTGGCTCCAGCTATCGCTAACATTTGAGCCGGGATATGATGAAAAACAATTTTTTTATTCAATTTTTTTGCGGTGCGCATCCAATCAACCAACAAGGCAACACCGGCACTATCACTACGCGTCACTGCTGATAAGTCGATAGTTAACACCTCAGCAGGCTTAAATACATCCTTTGACTGCAATAACACATCTTTCACGGTAGCAAAGCTAAGTTCACCACCCACTCGAATAACGTGCTTATCCGCATCAAATGTTAAAGAAAACGACTCGCCAGTGTTCATGTTTTTACTTTTTCATTTCGTTTTGCCAAACGGTCAATCAACTTCTCCATCCCACCATTACGAATCTCTGTTGCAAAAGTAGATCGGTAAGTAGTGACCAAACTAATGCCATCGATTTTCACATCGTACACTTTCCATGCTTCTTCTTTATTCAAATACATAGACAAGGTCATTGGAATTGAAGGGCCACCCGCTTGTAAAATTTCCATTTTGACTTTTACTTTCTTTTTCGCCACATCATCACGGAATGGGAGGAATTTTATTTCTTGGCCCACATATTCAAGCATCGCGGTTGAATACGTTCTTACCAATAACAGTCTGAATTCCACAATAAAACGGTCGCGTTGTTCAGCGCTTGCTTTACGCCAGTTTTTACCCAAGGCTAACTTAGACATTTTTCCAAAATCAAAGTTAGGCATTAAAATATCTTGGACCAAACCATAAATAATGCTGGGGTCTTGTTCTAATTCAACTTTATTATCCTTAAGCGACTGCAACATTTCAGCAGTAGCACACTCAACTAGCGCTTGTGGATCAGCTATATCACCAGCTCGTACAGCGGTAGGCATTAGTACTAGTGACAACAACATTGTCATCATTACCATTGTGCTATGAATCAACGGTCTCATATTTGTCATTCCTCATCACCTTCTGCTTTACTAAACAGAAATTGACCAATCACTTGCTCTAACACCAACGCCGACTGCGTTAACTCTACGACATCACCATTTTGTAAAAATTCTTCTTCAGCACCCGCTTCAAGACTTATATATTGTTCACCTAATAAACCCGCCGTATATATACTGGCCGAGGTATCGGTTGGAAGATTGTCAAAATTCGAGTACAAACTTAACGTGACTCTCGCGTTATAGCTGACAGTGTCCAAACTAATATCGCTAACACGTCCCACTCGCACGCCAGCCATCGTGACTGGAGAACGCACTTTCAGCCCACCAATATTTTCAAACTCAGCAATCACTTGATAACCGGTATCATCAGTAAACTCGGAAAAGTTACTGACCTTCATTGCCAACATAACCAGTGCAGCAATACCTAAGGCTACAAATATACCAACAGTAATTTCGGTACTTTTTTTCTGCAACATTTATTCTTCTCCAAACATTAACGCTGTTAGCACAAAGTCTAAACCTAAAATAGCAAACGCCGAGTGCACGACTGTACGTGTCGTTGCTCGTCCTACGCCTTCCGATGTGGGCAGCGCATCATAACCTTCATACAGTGCAATCCACGTTACAACAAAACCAAATACAATACTTTTGATTACGCCGTTTAATATATCGTCATACCAGTCCGTTTTAGCCTGCATTTGTGACCAAAAAGCACCATCATCAACCCCTAATAGGCCGTGGCCAACCAAAAACGCACCCATTATACCCACTGCACTGAACATCGCGGCTAACAAGGGCATTGAAATAAAGCCGGCAAGGAATCGTGGTGCAATGACACGTCGCATGGGGTCCACAGCCATCATCTCCATCCCCGATAACTGTTCCGTGCTTTTCATCAAACCTATTTCGGCCGTTAATGCTGAGCCTGCACGGCCAGCAAATAATAGCGCACTGACCACTGGGCCAAGTTCCCTTACCAAGGATAACGACACCATGACGCCTAAGGATTCTTCAGCACCAAAATCTACTAAGACATAATAACCTTGCAAGCTTAACACCATGCCAACAAATAAGCCTGATACCGCAATAATCAATATCGACAAAACGCCTACAGAAAATAACTGCTGAATAACCAAGGAAAAACGGAGAAACAAGCCAGGAACGCCTGCTAACATCTGGACTAAAAATAAATGTCCGCGTCCCAGTCGTTCAAAAGTGCCCAAGCCCCACCGACCAAGACTACGAATGATGTCAATCATGGTGATACCTCTGGATTTAACATGTCTTCTTTAAAGTCCACGCCAGGATAATGGAATGGAACTGGACCATCAGGTAATCCTTGCATAAATTGTTGCACCCACTGGGATGAAGAACGTTTTAAGTCCACCGGTGAACCTTCAGACACAACCTTTCCACCTGATAACAAATAGACATAATCGGCTATTTCTGATGCCTCCTCGACATCATGTGATACCACAATACTGGTCAGGCCCATCGCATCGTTCATCCGATGAATCAAGTTGACTAGCGTACCCTTAGATATCGGATCCTGCCCAGTGAAGGGCTCATCATACATAATCATCATCGGATCAAGCGTCACCGCACGAGCTAATGCCACCCGACGCGCCATACCACCAGACAACTCATTTGGCATCAAGTCACGGGCACAACGCAGACCGACCGCCTGTAACTTCATCAATACCAAGTCACGAATCATGCTCTCAGGTAAGTCAGTATGTTCACGCAAGGGAAAAGCAACATTCTCAAATACGGTTAAGTCGGTGAGTAAGGCACCACTCTGAAATAACATGCCCATGCGCTTACGCAGTGCATATAATGCAGAATGTGACAGTTGATGAACATTTTGGCCATCAACTTCAATCGTGCCTTGATCTGGATGTAGTTGGCCACCGATCAAACGTAATAATGTCGTTTTCCCGGTACCACTGGGCCCCATGATGGCCGTGATCTTTCCGCGGTGAATATCAATATTCACCCCTTCAAAAATCACTCTATCACCACGAGAAAAGTGCAAATCCCTGATCTTTATCAGTGGCACTATCATCTCCAATACAAATAAGTATAAAAAGCGCTAATTCTCAATAAAATGAGCTATTAAGTCAAATCTGATTGTGGAAAAGTTCACTCTGTTCGGCTAGAGTGTGTGCACCAGATTCTGGTGATGGGCATTTTATTAAGGTCAATACTGTTCAGTTTCCATTCAGATTCACTGTGATACTGTTTCCATCAAGCCAATTAAAAACGGAGAGAAATAATGAAGAAATTTTTAAGCCTGATAGCAGCATTGTTAGTTGCTGTTCCGATGTTAGCGTCGGCTCATGGCCCTACGCGCCAACAAGTTATTGAAAAAGTAACGATTAATGCCGCTCCTGAAAAAGTTTGGGCAATGGTGAAAGATTTTGGTGGTTTGCACAACTGGCTTCCTGCCGTWGCAAGCACTGAATTRAMMGATGAAAAAACGCGCGTATTAACAATMGCGGCAGAAGGYAACCCAACCATCACCGAAGTRCTMCTTAAATCTGATGATGAAAAAATGCTGTTAAATTATAAAATTACCGACATGACGGTCGTTAAAACCATTACCTTTAACAGTAAAGACACACCTTATTACACCTTRCCKGTATCAACATACAAAGCATGGTTGACRGTTAAAGCAGTAGAKGGTGGTTCAGARGTACAATGGAAAGCTAAATTCTACCGCTCATTTATGGATAAYCCKCCAGTACCTGAAGGCCAAAGTGATAAAGAAGCMGCTAATACCATCAAAGACATATTCACCACTGGTTTAGCAAACCTGAAAACAATAATGGAAAAATAAATGCCACCGCTTTCTAGCTCGGTATTGATAAAGGCGATCTTGCAAAAGATCGCCTTTTTTGTTGCCTTCGGACTACTTATTACCGCATGTAACACTGAGCAACCACCCTACGCCTATATTACTAACCAGCTTAGTGATGACATCAGTGTGATTGATACTACTACCCAGCAAGTTGTTAACACCATTTCCATTGGCAACCGGCCGGTAGGCATCGCCATCAGTCAAACAGGAAGCTTAGCCTTCATCAGCAATTCTGAAGGTCAAGATATTACTATTTTTGATACTGAGTTAATGCAAGTCACAGCGCACATTGCGGTTGGTGGTAGCCCCGTCGGTATCGCCACCAATAGTGATGGATCCAAAGTTTATGTGGCTGACTGGTATCAACATAAAGTCAGTATTGTCGATAGTAAACAAGCTAAAATAATCGCAACGATTGCCGTGGGAAAATCGCCTGCAGGCATGGTGGTTGACGATAAAAACCATCGTCTATATGTGGCCAATCGTGACGATAATACGGTAATGATTATTGATACCGATTCACAACAAATTTTACACGCCATCACGGTCGGTACCGCACCTTTCGGATTGGCCCTATCTCCAGATGGCAATACACTTTACAGTGTCAATGTCCGTTCTAGCGATGTCAGTGTTATCGATACCCAACGGGCCAAAGTCACCCGCACAATTAATGTCGGCGAATGGCCCTACTGCGCGGTAGTCAGCCCTGATGGCAAACATGTTTATGTCACCAATCAAGATGACAGTACTATTTCGGTGATCGATACCGTTAATCCCACCATCATAAATACCATCGACGTCGGCGATTCTCCCGAAGGCATTGATATCACCGCCGATGGCAAATTTGTCTATGTCTCTAATTGGGGTGATGGCAGCGTTTCTATCATTAATACCGATAATTATGCTGTCGAAAAAACACTCACCACAGGCAAAGGCAGCCGTGCTTTTGGTCGATTTATCCAATAATGTCAGCCCCACTCGACACCGCCTATTCAGTAAGCACTGATTCAAACGAACTGGTTGACGCTGCTAAAGACATAGCTGCGCAATTAGCCCTGCCTTTTACCCCCTTAAATCCAGATCATGTCCAACTGGTTATCACCGCTCAACAACTCGAAATACGAGCGCCCGATCTGGGTAATCCTATCTCTGTTGATTTTGTCGAAGGTAAAAACGCCCACCGCAGACAATTTGGTGGTGGTCGAGGCCAACCATTAGCCAAAGCCATCGGCTTAAAAAAAGGTGCTAAGCCGACCATCATCGATGTCACCGCCGGTTTTGCCCGTGATGCCTTTGTCTTAGCCAACCTAGGCTGCCCCATCACCTTGATCGAACGTAACCCACTAATCGCGACATTAATTGAAGATGCCCTCAACCGCGCTAAAGAACAAGAAGACATTGTTGATGTCATCAAACGCATGTCATTAATCAATGATGATGCCGTTAACTACCTCAGCAACCTTAATGAACAGCAACGGCCAGAAGTGATCTACATGGATCCCATGTACCCCAGCCGAGAAAAATCCGCCCTAGTCAAAAAGGACATGCGACTCTTACACCAACTAGCAGGCCCAGACACCGACAGTGAGCAACTACTCACTACCGCTCGAAATACAGCCCTAAAACGCGTCGTAGTAAAACG